>CAYSOD010000006.1:0-1879 GCA_964432385.1 uncultured Rubrivivax sp. | reverse complement strand
CAGTGGTAGACCTGCACCCGCTGAAGCGATCTCTGCCGGTAGTCCACGCCCGCATCGACGTTCACCACCTCCAGGTGCTGCTTGAGCAACTCGATGGCCGGCAGGATCCTGTCGCGATGCAGACCGTTGGGATAGAGCTGGTCGGGGTGGAAGTTGGAGGTGGTCACGATGCTGACGCGGTTCGCGAACATGGCTTCCAGCAACCGGTGCAGGATCATCGCGTCGGTGACGTCGGCAACGTGAAACTCGTCGAAGCAGATCAGCCGGAAGCGTCTGGCAATGCGACGACCGAGTTCGTCCAGGGGGTTGACCGTGCCTTTCAGATCCTGGAGCTCCCTGTGAACCTCCCGCATGAACTCGTGAAAGTGCAGGCGGGTCTTGCGGGTCAGAGGCACGGACTGGAAGAAGCAGTCCATGAGAAAACTCTTTCCACGCCCGACACCGCCATGCATGTAGACACCCCGCGGGATCTCGGGGCGCCGCAGCCACTTGGCCAGCGCGTTGGACCTTCGGGCCTTGTAGTCGGCCCACTCCCGTTCACATCGCTCCAAGGCGTCGATCGCGCGCAGCTGGGCAGGGTCACTCTGGAAACCGCGCTCAGCCAATAGCTTGGCGTACAGGGCGCGAACTCCCTGTGGGTCCGAAGCGGCGGTCACGCCCTTCCCTTCAGAGGTCACAGAGCATTCGCCAGGCGGGCGGCCAAGCCATCAAGAGTGGACATGAGGGCATGGGACGCCAGAACGCGGCTTCAGAAATTCAGTGTGCGCTTGTCCACGGCCAGAGCCGCTTCCTTGGTCGATTCCGACAAGGACGGATGCGCATGGCAAATGCGCGCAATATCCTCGGCCGAGGCCTTGAAGGCCATGGCCATGCCGGCCTCGGCGATCAGTTCCGACGCCATCGGACCGATGATGTGCACCCCCAGCACCTCATCGGTCTTGGCGTCGGCCAGGATCTTCACGAACCCAGTGGTGTCCCCCAGCGCACGGGCACGTCGATTGGCCAGGAACGGGAAGTGGCCCGCCTTGTAAGCCACGCCATCGGCCTTGAGTTGGTGGGCGGGGCGGCCGACCCAGGCGATCGCGGGGCTGGTGTAGATCACCCAGGGAACGATGCCGAAGTCCACATGGCCGTGCTGCCCGGCGATGCGCTCAGCCACCGCCACGCCCTCCTCCTCGGCCTTGTGCGCGAGCATCGGGCCGCGCACCACGTCGCCCACGGCCCACACCCCGGGGAGATTGGTGCGACATTCGTCGTCCACCACGATCGCGCCGCGGTCATCCAGCTTCAGCCCCACGGCCTCGGCGTTCAGGCCCTGCGTGTTGGGCACGCGGCCGATGGAAACGATGAGCTTGTCGACGTCCAGCTTGACCTCTGCACCCTTGGCATCGGTGTAGCTGACCGACACGCCCTGCGAGTTGTTGCTGATCTCGCCAATCTTGACACCCAATGCGATCTTCAGGCCTTGCTTGCTGAAGATCTTCAAGGCTTCCTTTGCGATCGACTCGTCGGCCGCCGCAAGGAAAGTGGGCATGGCTTCCAGCACGGTGACTTCGGCACCCAGGCGGCGCCAGACCGAGCCCATCTCCAGGCCGATCACACCAGACCCGATCACCCCGAGTCGCTTGGGCACTGCAGCGACACGCAGCGCACCGTCGTTCGACAGGATGTTGATCTCATCAAAGGGCGCGGCGGGCAGCTGCCGTGCGCTCGACCCCGTGGCCACCACCACCTGCTTGGCCGACAGATCCTCGGTCTGCGCACCGGCCACCCTGATCTGGTAGGCGCCGTCAGCCGCACCCACAAAGCTGCCGCGGCCATGGAAGAAGCTGACCTTGTTCTTCTTGAACAGATAGAGGATGCCGTCGTTGTTCTGCTT
>CAYSOD010000005.1:1897-25725 GCA_964432385.1 uncultured Rubrivivax sp. | reverse complement strand
CGGAGACCTTGGCACCCGGCAGCCGGGACTTGATCCAGCGGGTGGCCTCGATGAAGTCGACCGCGTAGTTGTCGTGCTCCTCGATGCCCGTCGCGATCGCGAAGATGTTGGGGTCGAAGACGATGTCCTCGGGAGGGAAGCCGACCCGGTCGACCAGGATGCGGTAGGCGCGCTCGCAGATCTCGGTCTTGCGCGCGAAGGTGTCGGCCTGGCCTTTCTCGTCGAAGGCCATCACCACGGCTGCGGCGCCATAGCGGCGCACCAGCGTGGCCTGGCGCTTGAACTCGGCCTCGCCCTCTTTCAGCGAGATCGAGTTGACGATGCCCTTGCCCTGGATGCACTTCAGGCCCGCCTCGATGACCTCCCACTTCGAGGAGTCGATCATGATCGGCACGCGCGCGATTTCCGGTTCGCCGGCGATCAGATTGAGGAAGCGCACCATGGCGGCCTTGCTGTCGAGCATGGCCTCGTCCATGTTGATGTCGATGATCTGCGCGCCGTTTTCCACCTGCTGGCGCGCCACGGCCAGGGCCTGCTCGAAATCACCGTTCAGGATCATCCGGGCGAAGGCCTTGGAGCCGGTGACGTTGGTGCGCTCGCCGATGTTGACGAAGAGCGAGCCTGGGCCGATCTGCACCGGCTCCAGGCCAGACAAGCGCATGGGCTCGACGGCGGCGGGCGTTGCCGCATCGGCGTCGGCATCAGGGTCAGGGGAAGCAGGGTGCAGGCTCATCAGCGGCTCATTCACTCTCGGTTCTGGGCAGGCCGGGTGGATGAGCGCCGTTGGCAGCCGCGCAATTTGCACGGGACCCGAGCCTGGTGGCCGGCGCAAGCCGGACATCGCAACGCTCCTCGGGCATACACTTGCATTGTAGGCAAGCGTTGCTGCGGGATCTGTGTGCAGATCGGGGCGCGCTTGGGCACATGGTGACCTCATGAATCTCGCCAGAACATGGGCTTGACCGACACACAGCGACTCGAGATCCGCAGGGCGGCCACTCAGCTTGTGGGTTCAGAGGCTCGCGTCTACACGATGTTGCGCGACCTGGGACCGGGTGCGCGGGAGATCCAGATCCTCGCGGAGGTGGCGTACCCGCTGCGAGACCGATCGACCGTGGAAAGGCGGCTGGCCTCCCTGCTGGGCAATCCCCTGCCCAATTTCAAGACCCTGGTCTATCTGGCGGATTCCACAACGTCCGCCAAGATGGAGCACCGCCGCATACGGCTGATGGGTCAGGAATTCTGAGCGCTCCCTCAGCGGCTGTGCGAGGTGAGATCGGCCAGCGGGCCGGCCGTGCGCACGCCCAGGCCTGAACGGCGGGCCTTGGAGGGCCCGGGCGGCTGTCGGGCTTCGTCCAACACCTCGGCTGCCTGTTCGGGCAGCAGAGTAGAGGCATCGGCACCGCGGCGCATGGCCACCCCAACCGCCAGGATGTCGATCACGAGCAGGTGCAGGATCCGGCTGACCATGGGCACATGGGTGCTCACGTCTTCGAGGTGGTCGACGATCAGCGCCACATCGGCCTTTCGGGCCAGGGGCGATTGACTGGCGGTGATCGCCACGACGAAGGCGCCCCGACCGTGCGCGGTGTCGGCCACCTCCAACAACTCCTCGATGCGGCCGCTGCTGCTGATGATCACGGCCACATCCCACGGCTTGAGCACCTTGGCCGCCAGCAGCTGCAGGCGCGGATCGGTGAAAGACGCGCTGGACAGGCCGAAGCGCAGGAACTTGAACTGCGCATCGTCCGCCACCACGCGGTAGTGACCCACGGCGTAGAAATCCACCCGCTCGGCGGCCGTGAGCAACTCGATAGCGCGGTCCATCGTGTCGCGGTTGAGCTGGTCACGCACCTGCAGGATGGCCGAGGCTGTGTTGCCCAGCACCTTGACGCCCAACTCCAGCATCGTGTCCTCGCCCGTCACCTGGGTATGGGTCACGGGGACGGTACCGGTGAGGCCAGAGGCCAGTCGCAGCTTGAAGTCCGACAAGCCTTCGCAGCCCAACGAGCGGCAGAACCGGATCACCGTAGGCTGGCTGACGCCCGCGGCGCGCGCGATGTCGGCGATGGGGTCGTTCAAGGCTGAGCGCGGGTGGGCCAGTACGTGGTCGGCCACGCGCCGCTCCGCCGGGGAGAGGTTGGACATGGCACGCTCGATCTGCCCGAGGATGGCGGATCCCTGGCCAGCCTCGATGCCCCGCAGCTGGCCCGCCAGCACGGCCGCGGCGCCGTCAAGGGTGGCGTGCTCGGCCGTGATCACGTAGGTCGGGATGGCCTTCAGGTAATCGCTGAAACGACCCTTGTCCTCAAAGCGGGCCCGAAACCGGCTGCGGTCGAACCAGGCCCCCAAGCGGGGCACGATGCCCCCACCAATGAACACCCCGCCCATGGCGCCCTGGGTGACGGCCAGGTTGGCGGCCGCCGTGCCCAGCATGGCGCAAAAGGCCTCCAGGGCCTCCAAGCACACCGCATCCGACCCGGCCAGCGCGCGGCGGGTGATTTCGGGCGCGGGCAAGGCCTGCACAGGGCGGCCCGCGCGGTGCAGCAGGGCCCGGTAGGTCAGCTCCAGGCCCGGGCCCGACACCAGGCGCTCGAAAGACACGTGCGGATGCTGCGCCATCGCGTAGCGCAGGATGTCGATCTCGCGTTCATCGCGGGGCGAGAAACTGGCGTGGCCCCCTTCGGTGCCCAGGGCCACCCAGCCGTCACCCGCCGGGATCAAGCCCGACACCCCCAGGCCGCTGCCAGCGCCGATCAAGCCCACCACACTGCGGGTCACGGGCGAGCCGCCTCCCACCTGGCGGCGCTGCGATGGCAGCAACCGCGGCAGCGACAAGGCCAGGGCAGTGAAGTCGTTGACCACCACCAGAGTTCGCAGGCCCAGCCGTTCACGCATCTGTTCGATGGAGAACTGCCAGTGGTAGTTGGTCATGCGGACCTGATCGCCTTCCACCGGGTTGGCGATCGCCACGGCAGCGTGCTCGATGCCCACCGCCGGCAGTGTGGCCAGGTAAGCGGTGACCGCGGCGTGGAAATCGGCGTGCTCAGCGCAGCGCAGCGAGGCCGTGTGCTCGAAAGCACCGGGCGCTGTCTCCAGGGCGAAGCGGGCGTAGGTGCCTCCGATGTCGGCGATCAAGCGGGGACTGTCATGAACGCTCATCGCGGGGGCCTGAGGCTGGGGGGTCCGGGGGGTGCGCAAAGCTGGTGCCGCGGCTGTGTCGCAAGATGGTAACTTGACTACAGCCTCGGGACAGTTGTTGGCTTTCCACAGCTAGGGCCGCGCTGCGTTTCCTCAGGGCGAACGGGCTTCCCTGGGCAATCACCCTTGTCGGACAGATGTAGTTTTGCTACCTTGACGGCCCCATGAATCATCCCAAGGAAGCGTCCTTCGACCGCAGCCCGGATCAGTGCCAGGCCCTGGCGCTGCCCTGGTTGTTGGCCGACGTGGGCGGCACGAACGCGCGTTTCGGGTGGGTGGATGACGCCGATGGCATGGTGCGCCATGTCAGAACGCTGCCCGTGGCCGGGCACGCGGGCCCGGCCGAGGCGGTGGCCGCCTACCTGGACATGATCAAGCCCGACTGCGGCGGCACCGAGCCCCGGCCACGCCGATCAGCCTGGGCCCTGGCCACCGCACTGGAAGGCGACCGGGTCGAGCTCACCAACGGGCACTGGAGCTTCTCCAGGGCCGCCCTGATGCAGGACCTGGGCCTGGACCAACTGCGCCTGCTCAACGACTTCGAGGCTCTGGCCCTGTCACTACCGCATCTGCAGCCCTCGCAATTGCGGGCCCACGGCGAGCTGCCCCGCGCGCAAGGCGTGCTGGCCGTCATCGGCCCAGGCACCGGGCTGGGGGTGGGCGGGGTGGTGCAAACCGCCCAGGGTTGGGCGGCGCTGCCGGGGGAAGGCGGCCACGCCACCCTGGCCGCCACGGACGACGAGGAAGCCCGCCTGCTGGCCGAGGTGCGGCACCATTACCCGCACGTGTCGGCAGAGCGCCTGTTGTCAGGCATCGGCCTGCCGGTGCTGTACCGCGCCGTGTGCGCGTTGCAAGGTGCGGCCGCCCGCGACCTCAGCGCTCCGCAGATCGTCGAGGCCGGCACGAAGGGCACGGACACCCTGTGCCGGCACACCCTGGACCTGTTCTGCGCACTGCTGGGCAGCTTTGCCGGCAACGTCGCCCTCACCCTGGGCGCCCGTGGCGGGGTGTACATCGGCGGGGGCATCGTGCCGCGGTTGGGGGAGCTCTTCTTCCAGTCGCGGTTTCGCGAAAAGTTCGAGGCCAAGGGTCGCTTCCGCGCCTACCTGGCCGCCGTGCCCACCGCCCTCATCACCGACACCCTGGCTGCGCTGACTGGGGCAGCGGCCGCTTTGAGGCCGGGCGCGGAGTGAGACCGTGTTGAGAGCTTGACGGCCTGAGCGGGTGCCTCATCGGCCCTGATCGGCCCTTATCGGCCCATCAGAAAGCTCAGCGGCGTCTCCAGCCGCGCCGCCCAGACCCGCTCGTTGTGCCCCGTGCCCTCGAACACGCGGCTCATCACCTGCCCTGTGCCCCAGCCGCGGTCTCTCACCAGTTCGTCCACAAAGGTCTGGTAAGGGCCGTACAGGGCGTCGAGCTCGGTGGTGCCGCGGTCCATGTACAAGCGCCGGCCCTGCGGCGGCAGCAGGCGGTCGCGCAGGTAGTTGAAGGCGGCCAGGGGCAGCGCGGCGTTGGCCTGGCCCGTGCCCACCCAGTGCACCGACAAGCCCGCCGCCCCGCCAAAGACCTGGGGGTACTCGTTGAGGGCATAGATCGAGATCAACGCACCCATGCTGGAGCCCATGACGAAGGTGGACTCGGGGCCCGGCAGGGTGGAGTAGCGCCCATCGATCGCCGGCTTGAGCTCTTCCACCAAGAAGCGCAGGTAGGCATCGGCGCGCGGGCGGCCCTGCAGGGCCTTGTCGATGAACTCGGCGCGCAAGGCGGGCTCCACATAGGGCAGGAACTTCTCCGGGTAGTACTCGCTGTGGCGGAACTTGCCGTTGTTCCACACGCCCACGACGATCGTCGGCGCCATGCGTCCGGCGCGTACCAGACGGTCCACCGCCAGATGCGCGTCCCAGGCCTGGCGGTTCCAGGTGGTGGTGGCGTCAAACAGCATCTGGCCGTCGTGCATGTAGAGCACCTGGTAACGGCGCGCCGGGCTGTAGTCGCTGGGCAGCCAGACGTCCACATGGCGCGCGTCCACATGCCGGGACGGGAAGTCCGCCAGCCGCTCGATGCGCCCGGCGGCCACCTGCGGCAGCGGCTGCGCCACCGCACCGCCGGCCTGCGCGGCCACGGCCGTAGCGCAAAGCACTTGCCACCACAGTTGTCGAAGTCGTAAAGGCATCACGAGGGGTTTCTCTCACACTTCACAGGAAGGTTTGGATTTTCGACCGGTGCGACGCGCCGCGCAGCTCACCGGTCCGCCCCTTGCGACATGCGGATCAAGGCCTGAGCCGCGGGGCTCAAGGCGGCGCCGTCGCGCCAGGCCCACAGCAGGTGGCGCCGTGTCTTCAGGCCGTCGATGGGGGCCGTGACCAGACCCAGCGCGTGCGCGTAGGGGCGCGCACCTTCGCGCGGCAGTACCGCCAGGCCCAACCCTGCGGCAACCATGCGCCCCATGGCATCAAAGCTGCGGACCTGAGCGCGGATGCGCAGCGGCCGTTGCAACGTCTCGGCGGCAGCGGCCAACTGACGGGTCAATGAGGTGGGCCGCGCGAAGGCCACCAGGTCGTGCTCAAGGATCTGCTCCAGCGGCACGGCTTGGCGATGCCCGACCGGGGTCAGGGGGTGCCCGGGCGGCAGCAGCAACACCAGCTCGTCCACGTGGCAGACCTGGGTCTGCAGGCCTTCGGCAGGGGTGTTCTCGCCAATCACCGCCAACTCCGCGGTGCCGCGGGCCACAGCCCGCACCGCCTCGTCGCTGATGGCGTCCTCCAGGTCCAGCACCACGCCGGGGTGGGCGCGGGCGAAAGCGGCCAGCAGCGCGGGCAAAAAGCCGCCGAAGGCCGAGGTGTTGGCCCACAGCCGCAGGTGCCCCACCGTGCCTCGCCGCACATCGCCCATGGCCAGCGCCAACTGCTCCAGCCGCGCGGCCATCTCCAAGGCATGCGGCAGCAGGGTGCGCCCCGCGGCTGTGGGTACCACACCGCGCTTGCTGCGCTCCAACAGCGGCGTGCCCACGTGCGCCTCCAGCTCGGCAATGCGCTTGCTGGCTGCGGCCAAGGAGAGGTCCAGCCGCTGGGCACCGGCGGTCAGGCTGCCGTGATGCACCGCCGCCACGTACAGGCGCAGCGTCACCAGGTCGAAGCGATGCAGGTTGATGCTGGAAAACGAGGGCGCGGCCATGCCCGATCCTTAACCAAAGGTTGAGGATGTGTCAACGAGATGCCAAACCAGGGCCGAGCGACCGAGGCGACGATGACGCCCGCTGACCCGTGCCTGCAACAACACCCCTCTGACCGAGGTGACGGCTCCAGGCGGACGAGGTCCGGCTGATCGATCGGCCCCTCCACCACCACATTGACCCCACTGCCGGAGACCCATATGCCACTGCATCGCCTGACGCACCGCCTGCTGCTGACCGCAGCCACTGCCGCCCTGCTGGGCACAACCGCGCTGGCGCAGAACTTCCCCAACAAGCCCGTGACCTTCATCGTGCCCAACCCACCCGGCGGCGTGGTGGACACCTCGGCCCGCCTGGTGGGCGAACCTCTGGGCAAGCTGCTGGGCCAGCCCGTGGTGATCGAAAACAAAGGCGGGGCCAGCGGCAACATCGCCTACCAGCAGGTGGCCGGCGCCCCCAAGGATGGCTACACCCTGCTCATCTCCTACTCGGCCTACCACGTGGGCAACCCGGCCATGTTCGCCAAGCTGCCCTGGGCGCAGAAGGACCTGACGCCCGTGGCGCTGCTCACGGCGGCCACCAATGTCATTGCGGCGCACCCCTCCGTGCCCGCCACCACGCTCAAGGAGTTCATCGCCTACGTCAAGGCCAACCCCGGCAAGCTCAATTTCGCCTCACAGGGCAACGGTTCGCTGTCCCACGTGGGCACGGCGCTGCTGGAGCAGACCACCGGCATTGACATGGTGCATGTGCCCTACAAGGGTTCTGGCCCTGCCATCCAGGACGTGCTGGGCGGGCAGGTGCAGGTGTTCATGACCACCCCGCCCTCGGTGATGCAGCATGTGCAGGCCGGCAAGCTCAAGGCCTTTGCGGTCACGGGTACCACGCGGCACCCCGGCCTACCCAGCGTGCCCACGACGGCCGAGGCCGGGCTGCCCGGCTTCGAGCTTGAGGCCTGGGTGGGCCTGTTCGCCCCCGCCGGCACGCCGCCCGCGGTCATCCAGACCCTGACCGACAAGGTCAAGGCCGCGCTGGCCACACCTGAGGCGAAGGCCGCCGCGGAGCGCACCGGCATCGAGATCCGCTACCTCGGCCCGGACGCCCTGGGCGCACTGGTCAAGCGCGAGACCGACTACTGGGGCCAGGTCATCAAGGCCAAGAACATCCGCGCGGACTGACACTTCGCCCGAACGTCCCCCACGAAACGCCCCCCGAGGAGCAATCCATGGACGCCCTGCAGGGCCTCAAGGTACTGGAACTGGGCCAGCTGATCGCCGGCCCGTTTGCCGGCAAGACGCTGGCAGACTTTGGTGCCGACGTCATCAAGATCGAGCCTGTGGAAGGCGGCGATCCGCTGCGTAAGTGGCGCCTGCTGCGCGAAGGCACCTCGGTGTGGTGGGAAGTGCAGTCGCGCAACAAGCGCTCGGTGGCGCTGGACCTGAAGACCGCCGAAGGCCAGGCGACCGTGCGCACCCTGGCCGCCGAGGCCGACGTGTTGATCGAGAACTTCAAGCCCGGCACGCTGGAAGGCTGGAACCTCGGCTGGGACGCGCTGCACGCGCTCAACCCCCGGCTCATCATGCTGCGCATCTCCGGCTACGGCCAGACCGGGCCCTACGCCGGCAAGCCGGGTTTCGGTGTGTTGGGCGAGGCGATGGGCGGCTTGCGCCACCTCACCGCCGAACCCGGGCGGGTGCCCGTGCGGGTGGGGGTGTCCATCGGTGACACGCTGGCCGCGCTGCACGGCGTGATCGGTGTGCTCACGGCGCTGCGCCACCGCGAGGTCAACGGTGGCCAGGGCCAGGTGATCGACGTGGCGCTGTACGAAAGCGTGTTCAACGTGATGGAGAGCCTGCTGCCCGAGTACGACGCCTTCGGCGCGGTGCGCGGTGCAGCCGGCAGTGCGCTGCCTGGCATCGCCCCCAGCAACGCCTACGCCTGCGCCGACGGCGCCTACGTGCTGGTGGCCGGCAACGGTGACAGCATCTTCCGCCGCCTGGTGCGTGCCATCGGCCGGCCGGACCTGGAGGCCGACCCGGGCCTGGCGCGCAATGATGGCCGCGTGGCACGGGTGGCCGAGATCGACGCAGCCATTGGCGCGTGGACGGCGCAGCACCCCATCGCGCGGGTCATCGAGGTGCTGGACGGCGCCGGCGTGCCGGCCGGGCGCATCTACTCGGTGGCCGACATTGCGGCCGACCCGCAGTACCAAGCGCGCGACATGATCGTGCAGACCGCCGATGCCGACGGCCGGCCGTTGAAGGTGCCCGGCATCGTGCCCAAGCTGGCCGACACCCCCGGGCGCCTGCGTACGCCAGCGCCACGGCTGGGCCAACATAACGACGAGGTGCTGGGGCAGCGCGGCTGGCCCGAGCGGCGCAAAGGCGCTGGGCAGCGGTAGACAGACATGGACCCCGCTCCCCCATGACCGATGCCCAAAGATGACATGAGCTCTGCCGCTTCTCCTTGCGTTGCGCCCGCCCCTTCCACCGCAGGAATGGCCCCGCCCTGCCCCATCGCCGTCCACGAGGTCGCCCCACGCGACGGCCTGCAGATGGAAAGCATGTTCGTGCCCACGGAGGACAAGGTGGCCTGGATCGACGAACTGTCCGGCCTGGGCTACGACAAGATCGAGGTCACGTCCTTTACCTCGCCGGCCGCCATCCCGGCACTGCGGGATGCAGAGGCCGTGATGCGCCGCATCCGGCGCGCGCCGGGCGTGGTCTACACCGCGCTGGTGCCCAATGCCCGCGGCGCCGAGCGCGCCATCGACGCGCGCACCGACGAGTTCAACCTGGTGATGTCGGCCAGCGCCACCCACAACCTGGCCAATCTGCGCATGACGCAGGCGCAGTCCCTGCGCACCCTGACCGAGGTGATCGCCCTGGCCCGGCAGTCGCACGTGGCGGTGAACGTTTCCCTGTCCTGCGCCTTCGGCTGCCCCATGGAGGGGCCGGTGCCGGCTGACTCGGTGCTGGATTGGGTGGAGCGCTTTGCGGCGCTCGGGGTGCGTGACTTCACGCTGTGCGACACCACCGGCATGGCCGACCCCGGCCAGGTGCTGGCGCTGTGCAGCGCGGTGGTGCGAGACCACCCCGAGCTGCGCTTCACGGCGCACTTCCACGATACCCGCGCCCTGGCCGGCGCCAACGTCTTTGCCGCGCTGCAGGCCGGCATCACGCGCTTCGATGCCTCGCTGGGCGGCATCGGCGGCTGCCCTTACGCGCCTGGCGCCAGCGGCAACGTGGCCACCGAGGATCTCGTCCACCTGCTGCAGCGCCTGGGCCACACCACGGGGCCGCAGCTGGACGGCCTGACCGCCGCGGCCGACCATCTGGCCGAGCTGCTGGGCCACGCGCTGCCCAGCGCCATCCGGCGCGCCGGGCCGAGCACGCGGCGCCACCCGGTGCCCGCGGACTTCGAGCAGATTCGCGCCAAAGCGCTGGCGCGGGAGGCCATGCAGCCGGCTTGACAGGGTGAGCGCACATGGGCCGAGGAGTCGCTCTCGGTCACGGACCGCACGGGCGATCCGCCACGTGCCCCTCAAGGGGTCTGAGGCGCACGCTCGCGCCGCAAGCGCCGGTGCGCCGAACGCGCATGCGGCACCCAGCCGTGCCGCGCCCAGCGCCGCCACATCAGCAGGCCGCGCAGCCACTCGTCGGCGGCGTAGGCGATCCACACGCCCACCAGCCCGAAGCCCAGCACCTCGCCCAGCAGCCAGCTGCCGCCGGCCAGCACCAGCGCCATGGAGGCCACGCCGGCGACAACGGGGTAGCGGGCATCCCCCGCCGCGCGCAAGGCATTGATGACGACCAGATTGAAGGTGCGGCCGGGCTCGAGCAGCACCGTCCACCACAACAGCAGGGCCCCCGTGGCCAGGATGTGCGCGTCCTGCGTGAACAGGCCCAGCAGCCAAGGCCCCGCCAAGGCCAGCGCCACCGCCAGCAGCAGGCTCAAGACCAGGCCGAGGGCCAGCGAGCGCCTCACCAACCGGTGCGCCTCATGCAGGCGCCCGGCCCCCACCAGGTGGCCCACCAGGATCTCCACTGACAGCCCGATCGCCAGAGAGGCCATCACCACCAAGTAACCCAACTGCTGCACATAGGCCTGCGTGGCCAAGGCTGCGGCGCCCATGGTGCCGGCCACCGACACGCTGACCATGAAGGCCAGCCGCCAAGCCACGTTCTCCGCCGCGCCGGGCAGGCCGATGCGCACCACTTCCGCCAGTTCGGCCCGGCGCAGCAGCCAGGGGTCCGAAGGCAACACGCGCAAGCCCAGCAGACGGCGCCACAGCACGAGGTGCACCACGATGCCGAAGACACGGCTGGCGCACACGGCCAGCGCGTACCCGGTCAGGCCCATGGACGGCATGAGCACCAGCGCGCCGGCCAGATGCACGGTGTGCATCGCCACCACCACAGCCAGTGCCTCGCGCGTGCGCAAATGGGTGCGCAGCACCGTGGACATGGATGCGTTCCAGGCATCCAGCACCATGGCGGGGGCCAGGGCCTGCAGGAAAGGCGCGGCCAGGGGCAACACCTCCACCGGGGCGTTGAGCCACTGCATCAGCGGCGCGGCCAGCAGCAGCGCCGGCAAGGCGGTGAGCACACCCATCCAGGTGCTCGCGCCCAGCGCAGCCCGGGCCACGGCGTCCGCGGCGTCGCGCCGCCCACCGCCCAGGCACTGCGCCACCACCACGCCCACGCCGGCGCCCACCACGCGGAACAGGATGAACAGCATGGCAAACACGTGGTGCGCCAGGGAAAACGCCGCCGCCGAGGTGTCGGACAAGCGCGCAGCCAAGGCTGTGGACACCAGCCCCACCCCGATGCCCAGGATGAGCTCGACGAACATCGGCGCCGCGATGGGCAGCAGGCGCGGGCGGGGCAGCTCAGCCGGGGCAGCCCGCTGCTGTGGGCCGGCCGGCCCGTCAGGTCGGGCCGTCACTTCAGCACGATCACCGGCGTGTCGTCCATCACCAGCGGGTCGCGCTCGGGGTCGCCGCCACCCATGACGAAAGGGGCAGGCTCGCGGGCCAAGGCGCGGTAGCCGCCGTCGTAGTCCCAGGTGGTGATGTAGACACGTGCTCCGTCGAGCGAGGGCAGTCGGCCCAGCGACGCAGCGGGCAGCGTCAGGCTCACCGTGCGCGCAGGGCGGTCCACGGCGATGCTTGCAGCGGGGCCGACGGGTCTTCCCTCCACATCCACGCTCGCCCCTTCGGCACTGAACAGCGCATTGGTCCAGCCATGCACCCGCAAGCGTCGGTGCCAGCGCATGCCCTCGGGCAGGCGACCCTTCTGCAAGGGCATGAGCTCGCTGCCCCCAGGCTGCCCGGGCAACTCGATGAACACAGTGAACGCCACGTGGTCGAAACCGTTCTGCGGGTTCCACACGGTGGTGATCTCGTGCATGGTCAGGTCCAGCCGCAAGGCCCCGCCTGACGTGGACACCCTCACACGCCGCAGATCCATCTGGCGATGGGCGCCGAAGCTCGGGTCCGTGGGGTAGCGGTAGCTGCCCGGCCCGCCCCGCGGGCCGTGGTCGTCACCCGCCGGGTCTTCAAGGTCTGCACGCAAGGTCCAGGCGCGCTCGACGCGGAAGTCCACGCCCGCGGGGGGCACACCCGGCGCCCACACCACGGCGCGGTGCCGCACGGTGGGGTCCACCATGGTGGAGGTGTCGACCTCCACCTGCCAGCGGCCGTCAGGGCCAGGCGCGATGTCGCGGGCGCTTGACAGGTCCCCATCGATGACGAGTTTCAGGCCGAGGGGGCTGGAAAGAGCAGTGCCAACCGCCGTGGCGGCCGGTCCGCGCCATGACCCGGACAGTGCGAAGTCGCCCGTTGTCACCTGCAATCCCGGGTTGGCGGTGGCGGATGAAGCTCCCGGGCGGCCCAGCGGGTCCAGCGTGAGCGAGCCCGCACTGGTGGCTGCCGATTGACGCTCATCGCTGACGCGCCACACCCAGCCCCCCCGAGCCGCCAGGGGCCGCGTCACCCGGCCGCCTGGGCCCACGACGAGCGATTCGTTTGCACCGTCGTGCAGGCTGAACAAGGGCTGCAGCACCGTGCCTTCAGGCAGCCCGGTGTCCAGGTCGTCCAGCAGGGTCTGCCGGTCGGCCGTGTTGAACACCACCAGCGCAGCCTGGCCCTCGTGAACCATGCGCAAGGCCAGCGCCCCAGGCCCGGCCGCCTCGGCCTTGAGCACCGTGGGGGCGCCGCGCGAGAACAGCCGGTACTCGCGTCGCAACTGAGCCAATGAGGCGATGTACCGGTACAGCGGCGCGCTGGTGTCGAAGCGGTCCCGCCCCCCCGAGCCCCAGCCCGCGGCAAACATGGCGGCCCGCGGTTGCGTGAAACCCTGCTCGGTGCCGTAGTACACGGTAGGGATGCCCGGCAGCGTGAACATCGCCAGCAGCGCTTGCTTCAGCGCCGCCTCCGACCCCCCCGCCAGGAAACGGTCCACGTCGTGGTTGTCCACGAAGGTGGGCATCAAGTGCGGCCGCGCATGCAGGCGCATGGTGGCCTCGATGCGGTGAGCCAACTCGGCCGTGGGCCGGCCCCGGGCGAACACATCGCCCAGCGCGCCATACAGCGGAAAGTTGATCATGCCCGGCAGCACCGGCCGACCCTCCGGGCCGGTCATGTAGCGCTCGATCTTGCGCGCCTGGGTATCGTCGAAGGGGCGGTCGATGCCGAAGCCCTCGCCGAAGACATGGAAGTCACGCCGGCCGGTGCGCCGCGCCACCTCCGCCAGGCCGGGCGCCTTGGGGTCCCGCGCGTGCAGGAAGTCGGTGAAGAACTCGGGTGGCACGTAGAAGGCGGTGTCGATGCGCAGCGCGTCCACCCCCACCTCACGCACCCAGAAGCCGAAGCTGTCGCGCAGGGCGCGCCGCACCCGCGGGTTCTCGGTGTTGAGATCGTCCAGGCCCGACATCTGGAAATTCAGTTCCTGGTTCGGGTCGTTGTAGTCCGCCACGTCGGGCGTCCAGTGGTAGATGCCGGCACGCCGTTGCGCCGGGTCGCGCGGGTCATTGAGATGGAACGGTGCCTGCGAGGGCCGGGGCACGGGCGGCGTGCGGTCGTGAGCCTCCCAACCGCGGGCTGGATCACCCGCCTTCCAGCGGTCGCGGTAGGTGAAGAAGTTGCCCGTGTGGTTCACCACCACGTCCTGGATCAGGTACATGCCACGGCGGTGCAAGGCGTCCGACAGCCGTCGGTAGTCGGTGAGTGTTCCGAAGTGGCGGTCCACACGCTTGAAGTGCTCGGCCCAGTAGCCGTGGTAGCCCGTGTACTGGCCCGAGGGCTCCACCCACTGGTTGGCCACGGGGGGTGTGATCCACAACGCCGTGGCGCCCAGGCCGCGGACGTAGTCCAGGCGCTGGGTCAGGCCCTTCAGGTCACCCCCGTTGAAGCGGGTGCGCTCCCCGGCCTTGAACTCGCCAGCGCCGAGGTCGTTGTTGGCGGGGTCGCCATCGGCAAACCGGTCGACAACAGCGAAGTAAATGACCTGGTCGCGCCAGTCAGGTGAGGGCACGTGAAGCTTGAGCCCAGGCAAGCCAGTGGCCTGCGAAGGGCGTGCAGGTAAAGACGCCGCAGGCGCTGAGGCGGCTGCGGCAGCACGGGTTGACGGCGGTGGAGCGGCCGTTTGCGCAGGGGCGGCGGTCCAGGCGCTCGCCAAGGCCGCTGCGGCTCCTGCCCATCTCAAGACAGGCAACCTGGAACCTGGCAAACAACAGAGCAAGGGCCACATGGAAGGAGACTCAACGGCCGTGACAAGGAGCAAGCGCAGACGCCCAGAAATGTAGTTCAACTACACGCGGGCCAGCGGCCCGACATCGCGTCGGCGCTTCACGCACTGCTTTTTCCTGTGTTGTACAGGGTTAACCCGGCGTACGGCGTTGTACAGACGCCAATGCCTAGGGGTTTACCTATGGGTCTGCACAGCTAGTTTTGGTACAAAACCAGGGTTCTGAAATTCCAGGGCGCATCAACGTGCATGTGCCCCATTTGCGTTGATCCCCAACAAGGAGACATCCCGTGAAGACATCGCCATTCAAGCGACAAGTCGGCACCCTGACCGCCGTGGCAGGTGCTGTGCTGGTGCTGAGCGCGCAAGCCCAGGCCCAAACCCAGACCGTGACCGTCACGGGCATCCGCAGTGCCATCGAGAGCGCGATCAGCGTGAAGAAGAACGCTGACAACATCGTCGAGGCGATCAGCGCCGAGGACATCGGCAAGCTGCCAGACGCCAGCGTGGCGGAGTCGATCTCGCGCCTGCCCGGTGTGGCCTCCCAGCGCAACAAGTCCAGCGGCCGCGCCCAAAGCATCAGCGTTCGGGGCATGTCGCCGGACTTCAATGCCGGCACGCTGAACGGCCGTGAGCAAGCCTCCAACGGCGACAGCCGGGGCGTGGAATTCGATCAGTTCCCTTCGGAGTTGCTGGGCTCGGTCGTGATCTACAAGACACCGGACGGTGGCTTGGTCAACCAGGGCCTGGCGTCCACGATCGACCTGCGCACCGTGCGCCCTCTGGACTTTGGCAAGCGGGCCGCCGCCGTCAACTACCGCGAGCAGAAGTCGGGCATTGGCTCCGGCGCGGGCGAAGGCAAGGGCGAGCGGGTGTCGCTGTCCTACGTGGACCAGTTCGCCGATCGCAAGCTGGGCATTGCCCTTGGGTACACCAAGTTCGCTGACGAGGGCGCAGGCCAGCAGAAGTTCAACTCCTGGGGCGGTTGGGCAGCCGATCGGCAATACAACGGACAGACGGTCAAGACACCCGGTGGATTCACCGCTGACACCGAACAGACCACGACCAACCGCGAAGGCCTGATGGCCGTGTTGCAGTGGAAGCCCAACAAGAACTTCGAGTCAGTTCTGGATGTCTTCCAGTCCAAGGGCACTTTCAAGATCAGCAAGAAGGGTCTCGAGGGCGCGATTGGTGGCGGCTCGGCGGGTGGCTATGACCCCCAAGGCCAGCTGATCAACGCCACCATCGCCAACGGGGTGGCCACCGCCGGCACGATCACCGAATACAAGGGCGTGGTACGCAACCACGATGAAGCCAGCGCCGACAAGCTCGACTCCTGGGGTTGGAACAACAAGCTGAAACTGGGAAGCTGGACCGCCCAGGCCGACCTGTCGCAGTCCAACGTCACGCGCAACAACACCCGCTACGAGACCACGGCGGGTCAGCCAGGCAATGCCAACAAGGCTCCCTTCGCCGGCAATCTGGGCACGATCTCCTGGACAGGCTTCAACGGCAGCAACTTCGAGCAGGTCAAGTACACCACCAGCCTGGACTACTCCAGCCCGGCGGTGGCCAAGTTGACCGACCCCATGGGCTGGAGCGGTGGCGAGAACTCTCCTCAAGCCGGCTATGTGGCACTGCCGACCACCATCGACGAGATCTCCGCGACCCGCCTGTCCGGCAAGCGTGACATCAAGTTCGGCCCCTTGGTGGACGTCGAGCTCGGCATGAACTTCTCGGACCGCACCAAGACCCACACCGCCAACGAAGGACGTCTGGTCATCAAGGGCAGCGTCACGGCCGCTGGTGTCGTGACCGATCCGTACGCCTTCAAGGACGTGCCCAATCCTGGCGTGGCCATCGCCGGCACCACGGGGCTCAAGGTCATCGCCTGGAACCCCACGGGTTCGCTCGGCACCATCTACGACCTGCCGCCCAAGGTGGACGCAGACATTCTGAACAAGGACTGGGGCGTGAAGGAGAAGGTGAACACCGCCTTCGTCAAGAGCAACATCGAGACCAAGATCCTTGGCAGGGAAGTGCGCGGCAATGTCGGCGCTCAATTCGTCAACGCCAAGCAGTCGGGATCGGGCTGGTTTGTCAACAGCGCCAGTTGCACCGGCAACACCCCAGCCACCTGCCCTTCCACCCGGGTAGAGGCCGGCACGTCGTACTCTGACTTCCTGCCCAGCCTGAACCTGAACATGGATCTGGGCAACGACCAGGTGCTGCGCATGGGTTTGGCCAAGGTGGTGTCGCGCCCCAGCATGGCTGACATGCGAGGCAGCGTGACCTTCGGCGTGAACTCCACTGCCGTCGGTGGCCCCCGCATCGAAGGCAGTGGCGGCAACCCCTACCTCGAGCCTTTCCGCGCCAACGCGATCGACTTGTCGTGGGAAAAGTACTTCGGCAACAAGGCGTACGTGGCCGTGGCAGGTTTTTACAAGGACCTGGGCACCTACATCCTGAAGCAGAACACCGCGGTGGACTTCTCGCGTTACGGCGTCGCGCTGCCCCCGACGGTGCAAAAGATGGGCATGTTCACACAGCCCGTCAACGGCAACGGCGGCAGCCTGAGTGGCCTGGAACTGACGGCGTCGCTTCCCTTCGGGATGATCGCCAAGCCCTTGGACGGTTTTGGCATTCAGCTCAACCACTCGACCACCGAGAGCTCGGTCAACATGCCGGCCAACGCCTTCAACACCAACGATGTGGGCGTCACCAACATCCCGCTGCCCGGCTTGTCTCGCAACGTGACCAACATCCGCTTCTACTTTGAGAAGAAGGGTTTCCAGATCAGTCTGGCTCAGCGTGAGCGCTCTCGCTTCCTGGGTGAGATCACCGACTTCCAGGACAACCGCCAACTCACCTTTATCGAGGCCGAGAAGACGGTGGATGCCCAGATCGGCTACGAGCTGCAGTCCGGTCCTCTGAAGGGGTTGTCGATCCTGCTGCAGGGCAACAACCTGACCAAGACCGCCTTCAAGCGTGTCAACGGTGCCACGGGCGTGGTGGTGGAGAACATCCCCACGGGCAAGACCTACCTGCTGGGCATCAACTACAAGCTGTGATCCGGTCGGGGCTGGAAGAACTCCGGCCTCAACCCCAAACCCCGCACGGGTTCCACGTGCGGGGTTTTTTCATGGGACAGTGACGATCACATCGGGCCCATCATGGCCCGCCCTTCAGTCCCTCAGGCTCCCGCTTCCTTGCATATGAACGAACCCAACACCCAAGCCAGCCTTCGCCGTGTCGTCATCGTGGGTGGCGGCACCGCTGGTTGGATGACGGCCGCAGCCCTGTCCAAGGTTCTTCGTGGCCAGTATGAGATCGAGCTCATTGAGTCCGAAGACATCGGCACGGTGGGCGTTGGAGAGGCCACCATTCCCCCCATTCGCCTGTTCAACAAGATCGTGGAGTTGGACGAGGACGATTTCGTCCGCGAAACCCAGGGCACCTTCAAGCTCGGCATCGAGTTTGTCAACTGGGGCAAGCTGGGGCATCGCTACATCCACGGTTTTGGCAAGTTCGGGCAGGAACTGTGGACCACCGACTTTCATCAGTACTGGCTGAAGATGTGGCTCGCCGGCAAGGCGCCGGACTTGGAGCAGTACTCCATCACCCGCCGGGCTTGCCGAGCCAACAAGTTCATGCGTCCGCCCACGGACATGCCGAACTCCCCCTTGGCCGACATCGCCTACGCTTTCCACTTCGATGCCGGCCTGTATGCCAAATACCTGCGGCGCCAGGCCGAGGGCCGGGGCGTCACGCGCACCGAGGGCCTGATCAGCCGCGTCGAACAAAGACCTGAGGACGGGTTCATCCAGTCGGTGGTGATGGCCGATGGCAAACGCATCGACGGCGACCTGTTCATCGACTGCTCGGGCTTTCGCGGTCTGCTCATCGAGCAGGCCCTGAAGACCGGCTACGAGGATTGGACACACTGGCTGCCCTGTGATCGCGCCCTGGCCGTGCCCTGCGCGCACGGTGGCGAACTGACACCGTACACCCGCTCCACAGCGCATCGCGCTGGCTGGCAGTGGCGCATTCCGCTGCAGCACCGGATCGGCAATGGGCACGTTTACTGCAGCCAGTACGTCAGCGACGATGAGGCTGCGGCGGTGTTGCTGTCACATCTGGACGGCGTGCCCCTGGCTGACCCGCGCCCGTTGAAGTTCGTGACGGGCAAACGGAACAAGACCTGGAACCGAAACGTGGTGGCGGTGGGCTTGTCCGGCGGGTTCCTCGAGCCCCTGGAATCCACCAGCATCCACCTGATCCAGACGGCGATCGGCAAGCTGATCACGATGTTCCCTGCGGCGGGTTTCAGCCAGCCCGACATCGACGAGTTCAATGCCCAGATGGACTTCGAGTTCACACGCATTCGGGACTTCATCATCCTGCATTACCACCTCAATCAACGCACCGACTCACCCTTCTGGCAACGCTGCCGCGAGATGGAAGTGCCCGAGTCCCTGAAGCGCCGCATGGCGCTGTACCGCAGCCACGGGCGCATCTTTCGCGAGGCGAGCGAGCTGTTCACGGAAGTGGGCTGGCTGCAGGTCATGCACGGACAGGGCCTGCGCCCGAGCGGCTACAACGCGTTGGTGGATGTCTACAACGAGCAACAGATCAGCGAGTTCCTCGGCGGGATCGAGGAAGTCATCGGCAAGTGCATCGAAGTCATGCCGCGCCACGCCGATTTCATCGCCAAGCACTGCGCAGCACCAAGGATGTAGGCGAACGGCACAGGCATGCCCTATTGCCTTCTGGCTCCCTGCGTCATCTCGATCAACACCCCCGCATTTCCCGCACACACCGCCCGAAACCCTGCGCTGATACGCGCATCTTCCGCAACCCTCTGCCAGAACACCTGCGCGGCCAGCGCAGCAGCTTTCCAGGCCGGCTGCTCGCCGGGTAGCGGCATCTTGGGGGCGTAGACCCGGGCGGGCAGTTCGACGCCACGCACAGGCGCGTAAGCCATGGGCAGCATGTCGTACACGGGCGCCATCTGCAGCGCGGCGCCAGGCCGCGCCGGCCCTGGAGCCATGGCGGGCTGGAGCGCCAGGTTGCCGTCGTGCATGTCGCTGTTGCCGATGAGCTGGCCGAAGTGCCACAGACACGCCAGTTGCTGCGCTTGTTCGGCCTGCAGCCAACCCTTGGCTGCCAAGCGCTGGCCCGCCTCGGTCCACGGCCGCCCTGCAATGCCGAAGAAAGCGCCGTCCAGAGACGCCCAGCTCACCACGCCCGAACGGCCTGTCAAACCGTGTCGGTCAAAGCGGTCCACCTCCAGGAAGGTGCGTCCACCTGCCGTACGGATGCACGACACCGCTGCCTGGATGCCAAGGTGTTCACGCAGCACCTGGCCTGCCAAGTGCTCACACACCAGAAGATCGGCCCAACGTTGGCTGGGCGCGGACGCATCAGCACCCGAGAACTTGACCAACAGGTGCTGCGCATTGCCTGCGCCTTCATCCTCACGTGGCGCCAGCCTGATGGCGGTGAACTTGGGGAACTCGCCCCCGGCTGACGATCCGGGTTCACCGTCGAGCAAGGCCTCGTCGGCCAATCGGGGGTAGAGCGCTTCCCACTCGCCTTGGCGCCATGCCCGCGGCACGTCACCCGCAAGAAGACGCTGGACCTGCTCGAGCCAGGCACGGCAAGCAGCCTCGCCCACGATCAGGTCACCTGGCGTGTCGGCGCCCAGCAGCGACAGGGCGTGCAGCGCGTCATCGTCGGACCACAGCGCCGGGTTCTCCGGCACCTGCAGCAGGGTCGCGTGCCTGCGCGCAAAGTGCCTCCCCAGGAAACCCTGTGGGCTCATGTCCTGCAGCACATAAGGCAGGCCTTCGAACCAACCATCCTGCATGTCCTGATCGCCTAAGGGCCAACCAAAGTTCTCCAGGAACTCCACCGCGCAGCCATCTGGATAGCTCAGGTGCAAGGAAGCGATCTGCCGGACCTGGCCCGTTGGGTCCACCCGGTACAGCGGCAGAGGCGCCAGAGAGCCCCGCAGCGCCCTTCTGGCTGCGTAGGCGGTACGCCTGGCCTTGCCCCCGACGATGACTTGTGGACCCGCGGCACGCACCGCCCTCATCAACGTGGGCCGGCTGACTTGAAGACGAGCCAGCACCTCGCCTGCGGACAATCGGCCGCGCAGACGCAGGACAGTGAGCAGATCAAGGGTCATGTCGTAACGATATAAGAGGGCCAGAAATGCTCGAGTAGTGAGGGCAGGTCCTGAATAAGACCGGATTTGAGCACTCAAAACCCACTCCATAATGTAACGATCGTTGTAACGATTTCATGTGTCTATCAAGTTCTGGGAACCATAGACGCAGACCCCCTGGCGCGCACAATCAAGTCCCGTCCTGGCGGCCACAAGACAGGTAGTTGGACTACGAAGTTGGGCTGCAGAAGCTAGAAAAACTCGAATTCCACCCTATTGAGCACCTTTCAAAGGGCAGGTATCCTGCCTGCCATACATGATGTAGTTTGACTACACACTCACTTCCCTGCCGACCGCTTACCGAAAGCGATGCCAACCACCAAATCACCTGTACCGCGACGGCGTCTCTTACGCCTGGGCACAGCAGCCGCCTTGCTGGGCCCAGGCGGGGGACTGCTGGTCGGCGCGGCACGCGCCACGCGAAAGGCGACACCGTCCTTGGTCGTGTGGTTCACCGTAGAAGGCGCCAAGGCCATGCGGCGCCTGGGCGAGGAGTTCACACGGCAGACGGGCGTGGAGGTGGTGGTTGAGACGCCTGACGACGGGCCGGCCAAGTTCCAGCAGGCGGCAGCGGTCGGCAAGGGCCCGGACATCTACGTCTACGCGCACGATCGGATCGGCGAGTGGATCGCAGGCGGCCTGCTCCACGCCGTGACGCCGAGCCGTGCGCTGCGCGAAGACATCGACCCGCTGGGTTGGCAGGGCTTCAGCTCGCGCGGGCGCTTGTGGGGTTACCCCATGGCGCTGGAGGCCATCACCCTCGTCTACAACAAGGCCCTGGTGGCCACACCGCCACGCAACTTCGATGAAGTCATCGCGCTGGACGATTGGCTCAAGGCGCAGGGACGACGGGCCTTGCTGTGGGACTACACCAACACCTACTTCACCTGGCCGCTGCTGGCCGCCAATGGGGGCTACCCCTTCAAGCTGCGTGCTGACGGCACCGCGGACTCAGCAGATACCGGTGTCAACCACCCAGGTGCCGTGCAAGGCGCACAGTGGGTGGAGCGCCTCATCCGCGAAGGCCGCATGCCCGCCGGCAGCGGCTACCCCGAGATGGAGGCGGCCATGGCTCAAGGCCGGGTGGCGATGATGATCAACGGCCCCTGGTCCTGGGTCAATCTGAAGCGGGTGGGCATGGACTTTGGCGTGGCGCGCATCCCCGCTGTGGGCGCTCGTCCGGCTGTACCCTTTGTCGGCGTTCGCGGGCTGATGATCAACCGTGCCACCCGGCAGCGCGAACTGGCCGTGGAGTTCATCGAGCAGCACCTGCTCACCGCTGCAGGCCTGCGCCTGCTGAACCAAGCCGAGCCGTTGGGCGCACCCGCCAGCCGTGCCTTCTTTGCCGAGCTGGCCGCCGACCTCAGAACGGGCCCGCAGATCGACACCATCATGACCTCGGCGCGCGACGGCCTGCCCACGCCCAACAACCCCGAGATGGGGCGCTTCTGGGCGGCGATGAAGACCTCGCTGACCAACCTGACCGAGGGGCGACAGACGCCCCAACAAGCCTTGGACGCAGCGGCGCGGCGCATTCTGCAGGGCTGACCTCTCCATGCAGGCCGTACACGCGCAGCGCGCTCCCATCTTCACGGACACCTGGGGCCCGCGCGCGCTGCTGGCGGCGGTGGTGGCCGCGGGCCTGTACGGCGTGCTGCTGGTGCATGCCGCCGGGCAAGCGCTGCTGGCGCTGACGCTGTTGGTGACCACGGTGGCAGCGCTGTGGGTCTACGGCTCGGCCCGCACCACCGCTTTACGGTACCTCTTTCCCGGCATCGCGGCGGCGATCATCTTCGTCATCTTCCCGATGCTCTACACGGTGAGCCTGGGCTTCACCAATTACAGCTCCACCAATCTGCTGGAACCCGCACAGGCGCGTGCTTACTTGCTCGAGGAGCGCACGGTCCTGCCCGATTCAGCGCGCGAGTTCACGCTGGAGCGCGCAGCAGGCAACCAACTGCGGGTGCGGTTGGCGCCAGCAGCGGGCGGCGCAGGCGCCGCGTGGATCTCCAACCCCGTCTCGCTCGTACCCGACGCACCGGCTCGGGTAGAGGCCGCATTACAAGAAGATGCAGCCTCTCCCCAATCTCCCCGCCCTGGCACGGAGCTCTCGCTGAAAGACCGGGTGAGCCTGCTGCCGGCCCTGCGCCTGCTGACACTCAAAGCCCCCGACGGCACTGCGCTGGAACTGATCAGCTTGCGCGAATTTGCCGTGACGCAGCCGCTGTACCAGGCCGAGGCCGATGGTGCCTTCATCGACCGATTGACCGACCGCTTGACCGGCAGCACCTTCCGCGCCGACGACCGCGTCGGGTTCTACGTCAACGACAACGGGCAGCGACTGCAACCCGGCTACCGCGTGGGCGTGGGCCTGCAGCACTACTCGCGCATCTTCACCGAGCCCCGATTTCGCGAACCGTTCGTCAGCGTGCTGGTGTGGACCGTGCTGTTCTCCGGCCTGACGGTGCTGGGGGCGGGTGCCCTGGGCATGCTGCTGGCCGTGCTCTTGAACTGGGACGGCCTGCGTGGCAAGGCGTTGTACCGCACGGTGCTGTTCTTGCCCTACGCCGTGCCCGGCTTCATCTCCATCCTGGTGTTCAAGGGACTGTTCAACCAGAACCTGGGCGAGATCAACTTCATCCTGCACGGCCTGTTCGGCATCCGGCCGGCCTGGTTCTCCGACCCGCTGCTGGCCAAGGTGATGCTGCTGGTGGTGAACATCTGGCTGGGCTTCCCCTACATGATGGTGCTGTGCTCGGGGCTGATCAAGGCCATCCCGGCCGACTTGTACGAGGCCTCCGCCGTGGTGGGCGCCGGGCCCTGGACCAACTTCACGCGCATCACGCTGCCCCTGATCCTCAAGCCACTGACGCCGCTGCTGATCTCGGCCTTTGCCTTCAACTTCAACAACTTCGTGCTGGTGAGCCTGCTCACAGGTGGGCGGCCCGACCAGCTGGACACCGCGATGCCGGCCGGCACCACCGACATCCTGGTGTCCTACACCTGGCGCATCGCCTTCCAGGACTCGGGCCAGCAGTTCGGCCTGGCCGCGGCCATCTCCACCGTCATCTTCCTGATCGTGGCCGCGATCACGCTAGTGCAGATGCGCTTCACGCGCGTGGCGGCCGATGAGCCACGCCGCTGAGCGCCAGGACGGCCCGCCTCCCACGTCTCACCCGCAAGCGCGCAGCATTCCTTAGCGACGACCTCATCCCATGGCCATCGTCCCCCCGAAGTCCCGCCGCTGGCAGACCCTGCTGGCCCATGCCTTCCTCATCAGCCTGTGCGCTGCGGTGGTCTTTCCGTTCCTGGTGGTGCTGTCGGTGTCGCTGCGGCCGGGCAACTTCGCCAGCGGCTCGTTGATCCCGTCATCCATCAGCCTGGAGCATTGGCGCTATGTGCTGGGCCTGCCGTATGCAGGGCCTGATGGCACGATGATCCAGCCCGACCTGCCCGTGCTGCGCTGGCTGTGGAACTC
>CAYSOD010000005.1:0-1797 GCA_964432385.1 uncultured Rubrivivax sp. | reverse complement strand
TACTCCGGCGGCATCGCCGGCCATGTGTGGACGCTCAAGGGCTATTACGACACCTTGCCGCAGGAGATCGAGGAGGCCGCGCGTGTGGACGGCGCCAGTACCTGGCAGACCTTCCGCCGCGTGCTGCTGCCCATGGCGCTGCCCATCCTGGTGGTGGTGTTCCTGCTGGCCTTCATCGGCGCCATCATCGAGTACCCCGTCGCCTCGGTGCTGCTCACGCAGCAAGACCTGCTCACGCTGGCGGTGGGCTCCAAGCTCTTCGTGCATGAGCACAACTTCCGCTGGGGCGACTTCGCCGCCGCCGCGTTGCTGTCAGGCCTGCCGATCACGGTGGTGTTCCTGCTGGCGCAGCGCTGGATGATCTCCGGCCTGGCCGCAGGGGGCGTGAAGGGCTGAACTCAGCCTTCAGCCAGCACCCGCGCCAACTCCGGCACCCAGGCCCCGGCCGAAGCGCGCGCCGCGCCCACGTCCAGCGTGGCCAGCACCGCCGAGGCGATGGCGTCGTAGGCGCCGGCATCCTGCGCCATGGTCTGGTAGTAGCCGAGATCCTTCTGCGCATTGGCGAGCGAAAAGCGCAGGCCCGACGGGTCTTGCGCCAGCAAGAAGGGCTTGAGCCGCTCCAGCGCAATGCCACCGCCGCCGCCTTTGGCCAACACCTCCACGAACGCCTCGGGCGCCACGCCGCTGCGCTGCGCGCAGGCTGCGGCCTCGGCCAGCAGCGTCACCATGCCCAGGGACACGAAGTTGTGCAGCAACTTCATGCTGTGGCCCGCGCTCACCGGACCCACATGCGTGATGTTCTCTGCAAAGCAGGCCAGCAAGGGGCGGCACTGCTCCAGCAAAGCTGCATCACCCCCCACCAGCAGGTTCAACCGCCCTTCGGCGGCCTCTTTCGGGGTGCGCGTCATGGGCGCGTCCAGGAAGTGCCCGCCCGCGGTGGCGACGGCCTGCGCCATGCGCTGCGTCGAGGCGGGCAGGGCCGTGGAACAGTCGATGACCACTGTCCCCTGGCGCAGGCCCTGGAGCACGCCACGTTCGCCGGTCAACACCGCTTCGACAGCGGGTGAGCCCGTGAGCACGAGGATGATCACCTCAGAACGCGCCGCCAACGCAGCCAGATCGGACATCACCTGCACGCCGCTGGCGCACAACGCGTCCAAGGGCTGGTTGCCGGGGTGGTCCAGCACCGCCAGCTCGTGGCCGTGCTTGACGAGGTTGGTGGCGATGCCGTGGCCCATCAGGCCAATGCCGACCATGCCGATTTTCTTCATGTGACCCTCCAGATGATGCGGGCGATGATGCCACTTGGCGTGCCGGCCTGGCACGGGACCTGCGTACAGTGAGGTGACGGCCAGCCCGTTTGCGCTCTTCCATCACGACTTACTGCACTCCACGACCCCAGCCCCTCACATGTCCACACCTCTCCCTGACCAGAACCACCCCAGCGACGCCAAGCCCGGCCTACACCGCATCGTCGTGGTCGGTGGCGGGGCTGGAGGGCTGGAACTGGTCACCCGTCTCGGCGATCGACTGGGCAAGCGCGGGCGCGCGCACGTCACGCTGGTGGAGAAGACGCGCACCCACTTCTGGAAGCCGCACCTGCACGAGATTGCCGCGGGCAGCATCGACGTCCACGACCACGCCACGAACTACCTGGCGCAGTCGCACTGGCACGGCTTCCGCTACCGCACGGGGGCCATGGTCGGCCTGGACCGGGAACGTCGCCTGGTCCACGTCGGCCCGGTGCTCGATGAGGACGGGCAACTGGTCACCCCGGGCTACAGCCGGGCCTACGAC
>CAYSOD010000004.1:18173-26019 GCA_964432385.1 uncultured Rubrivivax sp. | reverse complement strand
GTCGGCCTGCTGCGCCTTGGAGGCCAGCGCGCCCATCTTCACCCCCTCCACCGCCGGGTCTCCCACCACGGTCTTGGCCAGGCGCGCAGCGAGCCTTTCGGCCACGGCGTCGAGATACTCGCGCGGCACGATGGCGCGGCGGATGGCGGTGCACTTCTGCCCGGCCTTGGCCGTCATCTCGCGCGCCACTTCCTTGACGAAGAGCTCGAAGGCCTCGTCATCCGGCCCGACCTCGGGCGCCAGCACCGCGCAGTTCAGCGAATCGGCCTCGGCATTGAAGGGGATGGAGCGCGCCACCAGGTTAGGGTGGACGCGCAGGCGGGCGGCCGTGTCGGCGGAGCCGGTGAAGGTGACCACGTCGGGCTCGGTCAGCCGGTCCAGCAGGTCGCCCGTGCCGCCGATGACGAGCTGCAGGCTGCCCGGGGGCAGCAGGCCGGAGTCGTGGATCATGCGCACCACCGCTTCCGTGAGGTAGCTGGTGGCGGTGGCCGGCTTGCCGATGCAGGGCATGCCCGCCAGGAAGCTGGGCGCAAACTTTTCCAGAAGGCCCCAGATGGGAAAGTTGAAGGCGTTGATGTGGACGGCCACCCCGCGCCGCGGCACCAGGATGTGCGTGCCCGAAAAGACGCCCGTCTTGCCCAGCGGCATCGCCGGACCTTCGTGCACCACGTTGCCCGAGGGCAGGTCCCCCGCGCCCACGCTGGCATAGGCGAAGAGGGTTCCCGCGCCGCCCTCGATGTCGATCCAGCTGTCGGCCCGCGTGGCACCGGTGTGGCGCGACAGCGTGTAGAGCGCCTCCTTGCGATCCAGCAGCCAGGCCGCCAGCGTCTTCAGCAGGGCAGCGCGCTGCTGAAAGTCCAGCTTCAGCAGCGCGGGCACGCCCACGGTGCGGGCGTGGTGGACAGCTTGCGCAAAGTCGACCGCCTCGGCATGGGTGTGGGCCACCGCGCTGCCATCGATGGCGCTGCGCAGCAGGCTGGCGGGTTGGGTGCCTACCCAACGATCGGCAATCAGGCTTTGAAGGACGGTGGGATGCATGACGGGAGAGTTCCTCTGTCTCGGACGATGCCAGCGCCGCCCATTGTCTCGAATGCCCGAGGCGCGCGACGGGGGCTTGTGCTGGATGTCTGCCAACGCACAATGGCCCAAGATGACACAAGCCGGGTCGCCTGACCCGGCTGAATTGAAAGACAACAACAGATCCATGCGGTGGTTCCAGGCGACACGGGAGGTGCTCGGGTGCGAGTGGCAGTTGCTGCGCGTGCACCGCAAGCTCGCGCTGGCCATGGCCGGCGTGCTGTTCGTGCCGGCCCTGTATGCCTGGATCTACCTGTTCGCGATGTGGGACCCCTCGTCACACACCCGAGATCTGCCAGCAGGCCTGGTGAACCTGGACCAGGGCGCCCAGTACCGCAAGCAAAGCCTGAACCTCGGCAAGGAGGTACTGGCCTCCCTCGAGGCCCAGGGTCAGTTCTCGTACCGGCGCTACGAAGACCCTCAGCAGGCCCGTCGGGACGTGCGACAGGGCCGTCTGGCCTTCATGCTGGAGGTGCCGGCGGACTTCAGCCAGCGGGCCCTTCCTGGGGAGCAGTCCGGGGCGGCCAAGCTGACGATCTACACCAGCGAGGGCAACAACTACGCCAGTGCCAGCTTTGCCCGCCGCTTTGCGCCGGAAGTGGCACAGCGCGTGAACACCATGCTGGCCGAAGCCCGATGGGACCTGGTGCTGTCCAGCGCGGCGGGCTCCCAGCGCAACCTGGACAGCTTGCGCACGGCGCTGGGTGATCTGCACAAGGGCGCCTCCGAGCTGCAATCGGGCCTGGGCCGGGCCCGGGATGGGGGCCGGCAGGCGGCTCTGGCCAGCGAGTCGGCCCTCGAGTCGGCCCTGCGGCTGCGCACCGGCGCTGCCCAGGTGGCCGAAGGCTCACAGCAGCTCGGAGGCGGGGTGCGTCAGATCGGTGCCTCCCTGCGGACGCTAGAAGTCGGCATACCGCCGGAATCGGAACTGACCCTGCTACGCCAGGGGGCGCGCACCCTGGCCGATGGACAACAGGAGATGCTGCGCGGGCTCGACGCCCTGGGCACGGGCACGCAGCAACTCGAAGCTGGCCTGTTGCAGCTGCGCACCGCCGCCGACGACATTCCCCTGTTTGGCGGATCGTTGGTGGAAGGCATCGCCCCGATCGTGGCCGGGACGCGGGAGCTGGGCGCGGGCATGAACCGCGCACGTGACGCCCAGGCCCGGTTGCTGCAGGGCACGCAGCGCCTGCAGGAGGGCGTGGGCACGCTGGCCGACGGCACCGCCCGCGCCCGGTCCGCCGTGAACAGCTTGCAGACGCGCCTGCCCGAGGACGCCCGCCTGGACCGGCTGACAGAAGGTTCGCGCGAGGTGGCCAACGGGCATGAGGCCCTGCTGGGCGGCCTGAGACAGCTGGGCTCTGGCACCCAGGCCCTGAACACCGGCCTGGCCGGCCTGGTGGACGGGGTGGGGCGGCTGGACACCGGGCTGGAAGTGCTGCGCCGCTCCTTGCCCATCGATGTGGACCGGCCCGAGGGCAACGCGCAGGGCCTGGCCCTGTCGGTCCAGCCGGTGATCGAGGTGGTGGCGCCCGTGCCCAACCAGGGCAGTGCGCTGGCGCCCAACTTCGTGCCGCTGGCCCTGTGGGTGGGCGCGGTGATGGTCGCCTTCCTCGTTCACTTGCGCCGCGTGCCCGAACAGCTGGGCGGGCACCCGCGGCTGGCGTTGGCCGCGGGCAAGCTGCTGCTGCCGCTGTGCGTGGTGCTGCTGCAGTCCATGGCCATGCTCGCCCTGCTCGTGTGGGTGCTCAAGGTGCCGATGCCGCAGCCCGGTTTGCTCGCGCTGACCCTGGCCACCACGTCCGTGGCCTTTCTGGCCATCGTCTGGGCACTCGTGCGGCTGCTGGGCGACCTGGGCAAGGTGGTGGCCGTGCTGTTGCTGATCGTGCAGGTCTCGGCGGCGGGGGCGCTGGTGCCCATCGAGCTCAGCGACGAGAGCTTCCAGGCCCTTCACCCCTACTTGCCGCTGACCTGGGTGGTCCAGACCTTCAGGGCCACCCTGTTTGGCGCCTACGACGGGCAGTTCTGGCCCACGTACACCGCCATCGCCTGGACCGCCATCGCCGGCCTGGCCCTTGGGGCACTCGTGGGCCGGTGGCGCACGGTGCCTGCGGGCCAATGGCGCCCACCCCTGGACATCGAGTAGCCAACGCCCCCAGGCTGACAAGGCTGCCTGGCTCACACGATACTTCGGCCATGAAGATGTCTCACCCCACCCGCCGGCGCGCAGTCCTGATCGCGGCAGGCTCCACCGCGCTGTCAGGCCTCTGGGCCGTGGGCACAGGCCCTGCGCACGCGCAGACCCCACCGCTGGCGGGCACTACACCCATCCGCCTCATCGTCCCCTTCACCCCCGGCACCGGCATCGACCTCATCGCCCGCACCGTGGGCCCGAAGCTCTCGGAGCGCCTGGGCCGCCCGGTGGTGGTGGACAACCGCCCGGGCGCCTCGGGCAATACCGGCACCGAGGCCGTGGTGCGTGCAGCACCCGATGGCTCCACGCTTCTGGTCAGCGTGAACACGCTGGTCATGAACCGCAGCTTGTACCCCACGCTGTCCTTTGATCCGGTGAGGGACCTCGTGCCGATCACCCTGACGAGCTGGGGACAGCTGCTGCTGGTGGCCCACCCGAAGACGGGCTGGCGCAATGCGCGCGAGATGCTGGAGGCCGCGCGCCGCCAACCCGGCCGGCTGAACTACGCCTCGCCTGGCGTGGGCACGCCGCACCACCTGTCGATGGAACTGCTGAAGAACACCACCAGCACCTTCATCACCCACATCCCCTACCGCGGCACGGGCCCGGCCGTGACCGACCTGCTGGGCGGCCAGGTGGAGACCATGTTCCTGCCCATCCACGTGGCGCTGCCGCACGTGAAGGCGGGCAAGCTGCTGGCGCTGGGCATCGGCAGCGACAAGCGCCACCCGCTGCTTCCCGATCTGCCCACCCTGGCCGAGGCCGGCGTGGGCCAGGTCAACGTGGACATGTGGTACGGCATCTTTGCGCCCAAGGGCACGCCATCGGCCCTGGTGACGCAGCTCAACCGCGAGATCCAGCAGATCCTGGCCGGTGAGGACGCCAAGCGCGCCTTCTCCACCCAGGGGATGGACCCGGCCACCAGCTCGCCCGAGGCCTTTGGCCAGCTCGTGGAGCGAGATGCAGCCCGCTGGGCGCAGCTGATCAAGGCGCGACAGATCACGGCGGACTGAACTTCGCGGACTCAAGATCTCTGAAGGGCCTGAGCCCTCCAGCCCAAGAGATTCAAGAACACACCATGGACATCGCGATCATCGGCGGCGGCATCGCCGGCTTGGCCTTTGCGCTGGCGCTGCACCAGCGCGGCCTGCCCTGCACCGTGTACGAGGGCGTGCGCGAGGTGCGCGAGGTGGGCGTGGGCATCACGCTGCTGCCGCACGCCATGCGTGAGCTCACGGCCTTGGGGCTGCTGGACGAGATCCGCGCCGTGGCCATCGAGAACGAGGAAAGCGTCTTCTACAACCGCTGGGGTCAGTACATCTACCGCGAGCCGCGCGGCCGCCATGCCGGCCACGAGCACCCGGAATTCGGCATCCACCGCGGCAAGCTGCACGGCATCCTGCACCGCGCCGCGCTGCAACGCCTGGGCCCGGAGCGTGTGCGCACCGGCCACCGCTGCGAAGGCGTGCTGATCGAGGACAACGGCGTGACGCTGCGATTCGCGGCCGTCCCGGGCGGCGCGGCGGCGCCCGACCCGGTGCGTGCCGACATCGCGGTGGCGTGCGATGGGGTGCACTCGGCGGTGCGACGGCAACTCCACCCCACGGACCAGCTGTGCTTTGCCGGCATCAACACCTGGCGCGGCACCACCGTGCACCGGCCCATCCTCACCGGCCGCAGCTACCTGCGCATCGGCTCGATCGCCACCGGCAAGATGGTGATTTATCCCATCGTGGACAACGTCGACGGTCAGGGCAACCAGCTCATCAACTGGGTGGCGGAGATCGGCCGCGAAGGCTCGCCCATGAACGACTGGAACCAGCCGGGGCGACTGGAGGACTTCCTGCCCACCTTCGAGCGCTGGCGCTTCGACTGGCTGGACGTGCCGGCGCTGATCAGCGGCGCGCAAAGCATCTTCGAGTACCCCATGGTGGACCGTGACCCCCTGCCGTTCTGGGGCCAGGGCCGGGTGACGTTGATGGGCGATGCCGCCCACCCCATGTACCCGCGCGGCTCCAACGGTTCGGCCCAGGCGCTGATGGACGCGCGCACGCTGGCCGATGAGCTGGCGGCCAGCGTCACCACAGGCACGCCACCGCAGCAGGCGCTGCGCAGCTATGAAGACCAGCGCCTGCCGGCCACCGCGCGGGTGGTGCAGACCAACCGAACCATGCCGCCCGACGCCATCATCATGAAGGCCGACGAGTTGAGCGGCGGCCAGCCCTTCCGCCATATTGACGATTTGATCAGCGCCGAGGAGTTGCGCGCCATCTCTCGCCACTACCAGCAGGTGGCGGGGTTCGCGATCAAGAGCTGAAGGCCCTGGCCTGTAGGACCTGACGAGCGGCCGTGACGGGCGCAATGGGAGCCCAGCCGAGCCCGGCAGGCGTGCAGGGCCTGCCAGGCGGTGATCTCCCGAATGGGCAGGCGCCCCAGCCGCGGCCATACTCAAAGCACCCGCCACCCATCGCCGGCCCTGCCGGATGCAGGAGATCGCCTTGAACCGACGTGCCCTTGAGCCCGCAGGCCGCCACATGATCCAGCGCCGGGCGCTGTTGCAGCGCACCCTGGCCGCCAGCCTGGCCTCACCCTTGCTGGCCCGCGCCTCCACGCCCGAGCGCGTGCGCGTGAAGGTGTTCCCCGGTGCGCAGAACCTGGCCCTGTTCGTGGCGCAAGAGCAAGGACTGTTCAAGGCGCAGGGCGTGGAGGTGGACCTGCAGTTCACGCAGAACTCCACCGAGCTGCGCACGGGCCTGGCCGCCGGCGCCTTCGACATCGCGCACGCGGCGGTGGATAACGCCGTGGCCATGCGCGAGACCGCGGGCGCCGACATCGCCATCGTCATGGGTGGCGACAGCAGCATGAACGAGTTCTTCGTGCAGCCCGAGATCACCGAGGTGGCCCAACTGCGCGGCCGCACGCTGATCGTGGATGCGCCCAATACGGCCTACGCCTTGCAGGCGCGCAAGGTGCTGCTCAATGCCGGGCTGAAGCGAGGGGACTATGAGATCAAGATCGTGGGTGGCACCTTCCAGCGTGTGGGCGCCATGCGCGATGACCGCAGCCATGCCGCCTCGGCCTTGAACCCGCCGTTTTCCTTTCAGGCCCGCGGCTTCGGCCTGCGCAGCCTGGGTCGCATGATCGACCTCATCGGCCCGTACCAGGGCTCGGGGGTGTTCGTCATGCGCGCCTGGGGCGGCACCAACGGCCCGGCCCTGGAGCGTTACCTGGCCGCCCTGGTGCAGGCCTTGCGATGGGCGCGCCTGCCGCAGCACAAGGAGGCGGTGATGGCACTGCTGGCTCAGCGCCTGAACCTGCCCGCGCCCATCACGGCCCTGACCTACGAGGCGCTGATGGAACCGCGCTTCGGCCTCACGCCCGACAGCCGCTTTGACGCCGCCGGCTTCCAGGCCGTGCTGGCGCTGCGCGCCGAGCTCGAAGGCCAGTGGGGCGGCCAGCCCCCAGGCACCGAGCGCTACCTGGACCTGCGCTGGTACGAAGGGGCGCTGAAGCGGGCGGGGTAGCCTCGGCTCAATTCAGCTGCCAGAAGCCCCGGCCGAAGGTGGCCGCGCGAACCATGGTGGCATCGGGCGAGATGTAGAGATCTTCGACGTTGACCAGTGGCAGTCCGGTTCCAAACCGCGCCCAGCTGGTGCCGCCATCGGTGCTGCGGTACACCCCCAGGTGCGTGCCGACGTAGAGCGCGGCGGTGTTGGTCGGGTCCACCTTGATCACGTTGACGGGGATGCCCGTCGGGAAGCCCGCCGCCGTGTCGATGGCCGTGAAGGTGGCGCCACCGTTGGTGGACTTCCACAGGTGAGAGGCGGTCGCAGTGGCGGCCACCGAAGCCACATAGATGATCGACGGGTTCACCGGATCGAAGGCGATGCGGCTGAGTGACAGGCCGTTGTTGGGCAGGGCGCCGGCCTGCGTCCACGAGGCGCCGCCATTGCTGCTGAGGAACACCCGCCCGCCGTTGGCCACCACCCCGATGCGGTTGACATCGCTGGGCGCCACGCCCACACCGCGGATGTACAGCGGGCTCGTTTGGGTGTTGGGCAAGCCCGTGGTGCCCAGCGCCGCCCAGTTGCCAGCGAAGTTGGTGGACTTGTAGACCTTGGTGTTCACCCATGTGAACACCGTGTTACCGCCGGCGTCACCATCCCACGCGACGATGCCCGTATTGAAGGGCGCTGCTGCCGAGTTGTTGGACTCGGTGATGCCCGTGCTGGCGGCATTGAACACATCGCCTGTGGCCGTGGTGCTCTTGAAGATACGTGTGTAGTACAGCGAGCCCAGCATGAGGCCGTTGGTGCGGTGGATCATGGAGCCGAAGCCGTCACCCCCGATGTACTGATTGAACGTGGTGGGGGTGACGCTGGAGCGCACGCGCGTGCCGTTGTCCTGGAAGCCACCGATCACGGCGTTGGGAGTGGCCGGCGATGACCCCACGCTGTAGATCAGGTGAGAAGTGATGCCGATGTTCAGGGCATCGGTGAAGGTGGTGGCGCCATCGGTGGACTTGAACAGTCCGCCGTCGGTGCCCACGATCAAGGTGGTGCCCTGGATGGCGCC
>CAYSOD010000004.1:0-18073 GCA_964432385.1 uncultured Rubrivivax sp. | reverse complement strand
CACCGCCAGCGCTGTCCAGGTGGACCCACCGTTGGTGGACTTGAAGATGTCGGCCAGGTCAGACGCACTCGTGGCATTGGGCACCGCCGCCATGGCGTAAAGGGTGGCCGTGGCGGGATTGGTGCGTGTGCTGGGCGCGACGCCGATGGTGATGCGGCCCAGGGTGGTCTGCGTCGTCGCCTTGGTCCAGGTCACGCCGCCGTCCGTGCTGCGGTGGATCTGGCCGTTGGTGCTGCCGCTGGTCACGGTGGGTGTGGCTTCCACCGAGGCGACGAAGTTCGTGCCACCGACCCATCCGATGGACCAGGCGTAGGGGTTGCCCGCCTGGCCCGTCGGCAAGGTGGCCCTTGCATAGGAGACGCCTGCGTCCACAGAGCGGAACACGCCCGTGTTGGTGGCCACCAGGATCACGCCGCCCGCGATCTTGATGTCGTTGATGACGGTGGAGTCGCCCAGGTAAATGGGCCCGGTCCAGGTGGCGCCACCATCGGTGGTCTTCATCATCCCGATGCCCGTGCCGTCGAAGGCATCCCCCAGGCCCAGGTACAGCGTGTTGGTGTTGGCCGGGTCCATGGCCAGCGCACCGACCGACAGCGAGCCCAGGTTCTCCGTCAATGGAGCCCAAGTGGAGCCGCCATTGGTCGTCTTCCACACGCCGCCGCCCGAGAACGCGGCGTAGATCGTGTTCACGTCGTTGGGGTTGATGACGATGGCGCTCACCCGTCCGGCATCGGTCTTGGCCAGCGAGATGCCGCCGTTCTTGGCTACATCGGCCTTGGTCGGGCCAAGGGAACTCCAGGCCGTGCCCGTGGCCGCCGTGGCCAGCGTGGTCACGCTGCCTGTGCCGGTGCCCCCCGTGGTGTTACCGGTGGCAGTGGTCGGCTCCAGAGTACCCCGCTGCCGCACGCCAGGAATCATCGTGCCCCACTTGCCCCGCTCACGCGCTGCGGCCTCCAGCATGGCCTGCCGGAACTCCGCGCTCCAGGGCCCGCCCTGCTTGCCCTTGGCGATGACCTCCGGCGTGGCCGACTCGTTGTACCACTGGGCCTTCCAGGTGGCTCGCGCCGTGGGCCGGTCCATCTCCTGGGCGAACACGGCACCAGACAGCAAGGCCGCGGCCGCAGAGACCGACAGGGCCCAGCGTCGAGACCAGCGGGAGATGACGGACCAGCGCATGGGTGTCTCCTTCAGATGACTACTCAGGCCAAAAGGCCTGGTGAGAGTGTGGATTTTTGTCTCGATGACGGGGCCAGCGATCAGGGTAAACACTGATCTGCCGGCCTCTCATCCGGCGGTCCATAGCTGCACCAACCAAAAGAGCCCACTCACCGCCGCACCAGCCCGCAGGCCTTGCCGCACGCGGCCGTCCACCACCTCTCCGAACCGCTGCCGCAGCAAGGCCAGCACGCCCAGCGCGGGCAGGGCCACCAGAACCTGGCCTGCCTCGACCCCGAGATTGAAACCGGCCAGGCTGGGCCAGAGGTGCTCGTCGTCAAGCTGCAACCCGAACAGGGCACCGGCCAGGCCCAGGCCGTGGATGAGCGCACAGACGAAGACCAGAGCGAGGCGGCCCATACTGGGACCGGGAGATGCACGACCCCTGGCGTCAAGCGCTGCCACCGCGACGATGGTGGCCGCAATCGCGGGCTCCACCCAGGCGGATGGCACGGCCCAGCGGCCCAGCACCACAGCCGCCAGGGTCAACGCATGGCCCAGCGTGAAGCTGGTCAAGGCGAGCAAGAGATACCGGGCGCCCCCGCCAGCGGCCACCACCACCAGAAGGAACAGCAGGTGGTCCAGGCCGCTCAGTACATGACGGAAGCCCAGTTCAAGGTGGTCTGAGAAGACTTCGAGCGCCCCGGGCATCAGCGCCAGACGTTCCCGCCCGGGTTCGAATTGAAGGCGCTGAACCCGCTCCTGGACGAGGCGCTCTCCCGAGGCCGCCGAAGAAGCCCGGGGCTGCCCGGCTCTCGCGTGGGTGGCCACCACCTCCACGCTGCGCTCCTGCGGCGCCTGCCCGAAGAGCCGAACCTCCAACCAGGATGGCCCGCCCACCGAGACCGGTGCAAAGCGCCCGAGCACCACCACCTGCAAGGCCGGTGCTGCCGGCTGGTCGTCGGGCGGCGACAGGCTCAGCATCAGCCCCTCGAGAGCTCTGGCTGTGCCCCCCGTGCTCAGGCGCACCCCCCGCTGCACCTGCGCCTCGATCACGGGGGCATGCGCTTGCAACTCCGCCTGGGACATGCGACCGTCGCCGTCGTTGTCCACCCCCTGGAGGGCCGACACGGGCAGCGACAGCACGAGGTAGGCCCCCTCGGGGGTGAGGTTGAGCGTGCCCTTCTGCGCCGCCATGAGGTGCGCGTGTGCCGGCCAAGGGCCCAGCGCAACGGCCACGGCCCAGCTCCACATCAAGAGCTGGCGGATCACCTGGGGCGCCAGGCTCAGCCTCCCGGCGGTGGCGCAGGACCGCCCCCTCCGCCCCCACCGGCCACCGTTCCCTTGAGGCAGCGCGGCATGTAGGGGTAGCTCTCGGTGGCCATGTAGTGATAGATGCCGGCCGGGAACTCCGGTGTCACGCCTGTGCGGCCGTTGCATTCGTCCAGGTCGCCCAGGCCGGCCACGTATTCCCAGTCCTGCTTGAAGGTGCCCATGGCGTAGAGGGTGACGGCCGGGCGGTTGGCATCGGGCACGGCCTTCTTGCGGTAGCTGCCGGTCAGCACCTTCAGTGGCGACGAGGCGTCCTGGGCCGAGCTGTGGCCATAGCGGGCATAGATGGGAAAGCCATCAGCCGCCCAGCCGATGAGGGTCATCGCCGTGCCCTTGCCCAGCTTGCTGATGAAGCCCTCAGGCAGGCCGTGGTAGTGGTACACCCCCGTGGGTTGGACATGCGCGTTGTTGGCGTCGGTGCCGAACCTGAAGGCCGTCTGCCCGAGGGCCTCCATGCGCCAGGTGCCGCTGCCGCCGATCTGGGTGCAGTTGGTACCGGTGTTGTCGCAGGTGCCGCCGGTGTCGGGCTCGATCTTGATGCCGTTGAGGGCGTGCCCGATGGTCACGGCAAAAGTACCCGTCGCGCTCGTGACGGCAGGCGTCAGGGTGTAGGTGGCCGAGACGGTCTGGGCCCGGATGGCGTTGGGGTTGTCCGGGTTGGGGAAGGTGCCCACCGCATGGTCCGGGATGCCGTTGCCCGACAGCAGACGCGAGGCCGTGTTGCAGGTCCAGGAAGAGGTGCTCTGGGCGTTGACCGAGAGCGAGGCGTTGAACTGGCTGGTGCTGTAGGCACACAGCACGCCAGCCGTCGAGCCGGCCGCGACACTGGGCGCTGACGTGGATGGGGGCGTGGACGTGACCGGGGTCGGCGTGGCTGCGGCCTGCGGCGTCGGGTCGCTGCCACCCCCACCACCGCAGGCAGCGAGCGCCAGCAGCGCGACAGACGCCGCGCAGCGGACCGCTTGGATCTTGCCCATGCACGTCTTCATTTCACGCCCTCGCGTCGACCCGGACACTGCGCAGTCTGCAGCGGCCCTGTAAAGGCCATGTGTCCGGCGTGCAGGAGGCGCGGCCGGTCAGACGATCTTCACGCTCAGGTTGGGCAGCCCGTCGATGTGGCACTCGATGACGTCCCCGCGCACGACAGGCCCCACGTTCTCGGGTGTGCCGGAGTAGACGATGTCGCCCGGGAACAGCTCGAAGGCCTGCGACAGGCGGCTGATCTGCTCGGCCACGTTCCAGATCATCTGGTTGAGGTTGGCGTTCTGCTTGGTCTGGCCGTTGACCTTGAGCCAGATGCCGCCCTGGGTGAAGTGGCCCGTCTGCGCCACCAAGTGAAGCGGGCCGATGGGGGCGGACTTGTCGAAGCTCTTGCCGATCTCCCAGGGCTTCTTCTCGTCACCCATGGCGCGTTGCAGGTCGCGCCGTGTCATGTCCAGGCCCAGGGCGTAGGAATGCACCAGCTCCAAGGCCTTGTCCACGGGCACGTTACGCCCGCCCTTGTGCAGGGCCGCCACCAGTTCCACTTCGTAGTGGTAGTTCCTGGTCAACGGCGGGTAGGGGTGGTCGGCCACCGTGCCGGGGGCCACGTTCTGGATGGCGTCGGTGGGTTTTTGGAAGAAGAACGGCGGCTCGCGCGTGGGGTCCGAGCCCATCTCGCGCGCGTGCGCGGCGTAGTTGCGGCCGATGCAGTAGATGCGGCGCACCGGGAACATCTGGTCCGTGCCGACGATGGGCACATAGGTGCCGGGCACGGAGAAGGGCGTCTTGGGGCCGTGATGGGAGGCCTGCCCAGGCAGGGCGCACCCCGCCACCGCACCCACTCCCATGGTGGCAGTGGTGCTCAACATCGATCGACGGTCCATGTGCAATCTCCTTGGCGGTGACAAAGGATCAAGGCGCAGCGCCTTTCAGGCGAGCGCGAGGCGGAAATCCATGCGCATCACGGGCACGGTCGGCCCGGGCAAGCCCAGGCGCTGCGCAGCGGCGGGGTCGTGCTCGTCGACGTAGCGGCCCACCAGGACCTCGCGCACACCGAAGACAGCGTCACGCTCCAGGTACGGATCTTCAACGTCGAAGACTTCGGTCACCAAGGCGCGGTAGCCGGGCATGGAGACGATGAGGTGGTAATGCGCCGGCCGCCAGGAGCCGCGGCCCGCAGGCTGCACCAGTTCCAGGTACGCCGGCCCGTCCGTAGGGATCTGGTAAGGCACGGGGCGGATGGTGGCGATCTCGAAGCTGCCGTCATCCGCGGTGCGCAGCCGGCAACGCAGGTTGTCGGTGGGCTGGCGCGGGTCCTGTTGCCAATACAGGCCGTCGGCCGCGTTCTGCCAGAAATCGACCTCGGCACCGGCCAGGGGCTGGCCCTGCATGTCCAGCACCCGAGCGCGCAGCAGCACGCGATGGCCGGGGTTGTCGCCAATCAGGTCGGCCGGGTTGTCGCGCCAAGGCGAACCCGCAGCGTGGAAGGGACCGAGGTTGCTGCCGGGCGTCGCACCAGGCTGGCTCCACAGCAGATCCACCAGGCTGGACAGGCCCGTGACGTCGGACAGCAGCGAGAACTCGCTGCGCTCGGGCGTGGAGATGTCGCCCACGCGGTGCAGAAAGCCCAGCGCCGCGCGCCACTCGGCGTGGCTGAGCTTCACCTCGCGAGCGTAGTCGTGCAGGTGACGCACCAGAACCTGCACCAGTTCGCGGCGCCGCTCATCGGGCAGGCCGCCAAAGCTGTCCACCGCCGCTGCAGTGATGTTGTCCAGGGTCAGGTTCTTCATGCCCGCCTCGTCACGCCACCACCGGGTTGCGCAGCAGGCCCACGCGCTCGATCTCGATCTCGATCACGTCGCCGGCCTTCATCCACACGGGCGGCGTGCGGGCGTAACCCACCCCGGCAGGCGTGCCCATGACGATGACGTCGCCCGGCTCCAGCGTCACGCATTCGCTGAGCAAGGAGATGGTGCGGGCCACGCCGAACACCATGTCGGAGGTGTCGGCGCTTTGCATCACCTGCCCGTTCAGGCGCGACTCGATCCGCAGGCCGGTACAACCCGGCGGCAGTTCGTCAGCCGTCACCACGCAGGGGCCGAAGCCGCCCGTGGCGTCGAAGTTCTTGCCGATGGTCCACTGCGTGGTACGTCGTTGGTAGTCACGCAACGTGGCGTCATTGAAGCAGGCGTAGCCGAACACGGCACCCAGCGCATCAGCCTCGCTCACGAAACGCGTGCGCCGACCGATCACCACGGCGAGCTCAGCCTCGTAGTCCAGCTTGCTGGAAATGGCCGGCACATTCAAAGGCGCCCCGTGCGCCAGCAGCGAGGTGCTGCATCGCAGGAACAGCGTGGGGTAGTCGGCCACGGTGTTACCGCCTTCCTTGGCGTGGTCCACGTAGTTCACGCCCAGGCAGATCACTTTGCCCGGCTGCGGGATGCAGGGCAGCAGGCGATGACGCTCCAGAGGGACGGCCCGCCCTGCAGCCGCCTCAGCACGCGTGTGCAAGGTGCCGGCCAGCGCCGGCAGCTGCTCGCAGGCCGCCACCAGCCCAGCCAGTGTGGGCGGCAGCGCCTCGCCCAGGTGTTCACGGCCCACCACGCCGGCGCCCGTCAAGACCCCCCAGGTGCCGCCGCTTTCTTCTTCGTAACTGAGCAATCTCATCGGTGGGTCTCTTCAGCGTGATGCACCACGTGCAAGGTTCGGTGTGACGGGCAGAGGTCAATCCGCCTTCAGGCCGTTATCCTTGACCACCTTGCCCCACTTGGTGACCTCGCCTTCCAGGTAGCGGCGCAGGGTGGCGCGGTCCACGGGCTGGCCGTCCAGTGACAGTGCAGCAAAGCGCTCCTTCACCGCATCGGCACCCAGCGCCTTGTTGATCTCGGCGTTCAGGCGCTCCAGCACCTCGGCGGGCACCCGGGCCGGTGCGAACACGGCAAACCAGGTGTTGGCCTCAAAGCCGGGGTAGCCCAGTTCGGCCACGGTGGGCACGTCAGGCAGCGCCGGGCTGCGCTTGAGCGACATCACGGCAATCGGCCTCACCTTGCCTGCCTTGGCATGGGGTACGGCCGGGGGCATGGAGGTGCTGGCAATGGGCACCTGGCCACTGACGGCCGCCTGCGTGGCCGCCGCGGGCTGGAAGGGCACGTGCGTCACGTCCACCTTGGCCAGGGTGCGGAACAGCAGTTCGGCCCCCAGGTGCGTGGTGGTGCCGTTGCCTGAGGACGCGTAGGACAACTTGCCGGTTCGCGCCAGCGCCAGCAGCTCGGCCAGGTTGTTGGCCTTGACGTCCGGGTGCACGTACAGCATGTTGGGCGTGACGCCGGTCATGGCCACGGGCTGCAGGTCTTTGAGCGCGTCATAGCCAGCGTTGGCAAACAGCGAGGGGTTCACCGAGTAGGCCACGCTGTGCATGAGCAGCGTGTAGCCGTCGGCCGGCGCGTTCATCACCTGCTGGGTGGCGATGTTGCCGCCCGCACCCGGCTTGTTCTCGACGATCACGTTCTGCCCCATCTGCGCGCTGAGCTGCGGGGCCAGCAGCCGCGCCACGATGTCGGTGGAACTGCCCGGGGCGAAGGCCACCACGATGCGGATCGGCTTGTCAGGCCAGGCCGCCTGGGCCGGCATCAGGGGCACGCACAGTGCTGCCAGGGCCATCAGGGCGCGAAAGGCACGGCGGATGTTCATCATGACAACTCCGGGGTGAAGGCGGCGCATCTTAGCCACCATGAGCCGGCACAACGGGCCTGGATGCGCCCGCAAGCTCAGGGTTTTCATGGAGAGGCGGGATGTCGGGACTCGCCGACCATCACCGGAGAATTGGTGTTCCAGACCGTGCAAAGAAGAACAACCCCGAGATCAGCGCCACTGTTCGCCCGCCTGGCTTGCGCTCCAAACTGACTTTCTCACGCGTCGCAGGCGGCCACGCGCCTTGAGCGCACCCGCCAGCGGCCTCGCAGGCACCCGCCCCCTCCACGCCCATGGCCACGACCCCCATCCTTCCCCGCACCCCCGAGTCCCTGCTGCCCCTGGTCCTGAAGGCCATGGAGGGTACCCCCAGCCCGCGCCTTCGCCAGCTCATGGCCTCGCTGACCACCCACCTGCATCAGTTCGTCATCGAGAACCAGGTGACCGAGGACGAGTTCGCCGTGGCGGTGGACTTCCTGATCGGCATCGGGCAGGCCACCGGGCCGCAGAAGAACGAGGTGATCCTGGCGGGCGACCTGCTGGGGGTGACCTCGCTGGTGGCGCTGCTCAACAACCCGGCGGGCAGTGCGCTGGAACATGAATCGCGGGCCGCCGCGCGCGTCTCGCACGCCGCACTTCTCGGGCCTTTCTGGCGCGCCAACGCGCCCGTGTGCGCACCGGGCGAGAGCATCGTGCGCAGCCACACGCCAGGCGACACGCTGGAGGTTTGCGGCACGGTGTTCGGCGCGGACGGACAAGCCGTGGCCGGCGCCACCGTGGACGTGTGGCATGCGTCGCCCAACGGGTGGTACGAGAACCAGGAGGAAGCCCAGGCCGACATGAACCTGCGCGGCCGCTTCATCACCGACGCGCAGGGGCAGTACCGGCTGCGCACCGTCGTGCCCGCTGGCTACCCGGTGCCCACGGACGGGCCCTGCGGCCAATTGCTGGAAGCCCAACAAAGGCACCCCATCCGTCCGGCCCACCTGCACTTCATGGTGTCCAGCCCCGGGCACCGCGTGCTGGTGACCCAGGTGTTCCCGCACGACGACGAGCGCCTGACCAGCGACCCGGTCTTTGGCGTGACGGCGCCCTTGGTCGGCCACTTCGAGAACACGCAGATCGACGGCCGGCCCGGCCAGCGTCTGGTGCACGACTTCCACCTCACCGCTGGCGAGATGGCGTTCCCCAAGCCGCCCATTCCGTAACGCACAACGCATCACGCACCCTATGCCCGACACCGCCCCCTTCTCCCCCCAAGACCGCCTGGACGGGCAGGTGGCCGTCATCGCGGGCGGCACCGGCGCCATCGGGATGGCCACGGCCCGCCGCCTTGCCGCGCTGGGTGCGCGCTGCGTGCTGCTGCACCGCTCGGCCGACGAAGCGGCCGCACAGGCTTTGGCCCAGTCACTGCCCGGCACAGGCCACTTCAGCCTGCGCGCCTCCATCACCGACAGCGCGTCGCTGAAGGCGGCGGCCGAGCGGCTGGCCACGCAATGCCCTGCCGTGCACCTGCTGGTCAACAGCGCGGGCTACACGCACGCCGTGCCTGCGGCCGACCTGGAGGCTCTGAGTGACGAGCTCATCGACGAGATGCTGCAGGTGAACTTCCGTGGCGTCATCGCCACCATCCGCGCCTTCCTGCCGCTGCTCAAGGCCTCGGGTGACGGGCTCATCGTCAACATCTCCTCCATCGCGGGGTTCACCGGCACGGGCAGCAATCTGGGCTACGTGGCCGCCAAGGCGGGTGTGGACGTGGTGGGCGACGCACTGGCGCGCGTGCTGGCGCCCACAGTGCGCGTGGTCTCGGTCTCGCCCGGGGTGGTGGACTCGAGCTTCGTGCCCGGGCGCGGGGCGGACTTCAACGCAAAAGCCGCCGCCACCATCCCGCTGCGCCGCATTGGCACGGTGGACGACGTGGCCGCCGCCGTGCAGGCCCTGGCCACCACGCTGCGCTACGTCACCGGCACGCGGCTGGTGGTCGACGGGGGCCGGCACCTCTGAGCTCGTTGACTTCTTTGACCTGTTTGACGTCTCGTGCGCCCTGCCCACGCTCCAGCCCCTGAAGCCCCCCACCCCACCCCATGCACACCTGCTTCCTGACCTGCGCCGTCACCGGCAACCTGACCCGGCCTGACCAGACGCCCCACCTGCCCATCACGCCCGAGCAGATCGCCAACGAGTGCCTGGCCGCCGCTGAAGAGGGCGCAGCGGCTGTGCACATCCACGTCCGCGACCCGGCCACCGGCCGGCCGTCCATGGACGTGGAGCTCTACGTGGACGTGGTGGACCGCATCCGCCAGCGCAACGCCGAGCTCATCATCAACCTGACCACCGGCCCCGGCGGGCGCTTCATCCCGAGCGAGGACGACCCCAAAGTGGCCGCTCCGGGCAGCACGCTGCTGCCGCCGCTGCAGCGCGTGCCGCACATCGCACGCATCCGTCCCGACATCTGCTCGCTGGACTTCAACACCATGAACTCCGGGCCGGACGTGGTGATCAACACGCCCCGCAACGTGCGCATCATGGCCCGCGCCATCCGCGAGGCCGGCGTGGTACCTGAGTTGGAGATCTTCGACTCCGGCGACATCCACCTGGCGCGCGACCTCATCGCCGACGGCACTCTTGCAGGGCCCGGGCTGTGGACCTTCGTCACGGGCGTGAAGTACGGCTTTTCCCCCGGCCCCGAGACGCTTCAGTACGCGCGCAGCCTGCTGCCGCCGGGGGCGGTGTGGTCGGCCTTCGGCATCGGACGGCACGAGTTCCCCATGGTCGCGCAGGCCTGGTTGCTGGGCGGCCACCTGCGCGTGGGCATGGAGGACAACATCTTTTTGGAAAAGGGCGTGCTGGCGCGCAGCAATGCAGAGCTCGTGGCCAAGGCGCGGCGCATCGTGCGCGACCTGGGCGGCGACCTCATGAGCCCGCGTGAGGCGCGCAGGCTGATCGGCCTGGGCGGCTGACCACCGCAGCCTCACCCCATCCTGCCCCCCGCCCTATCCAGCCCACCTCACCTCCCGGAGCTGCCCTTGAGCCTGCCTGCTGACCCCCTGGAAACCCTCCAAGCTGTGCGCGTGCTGGCCAAGGCCGCCAACGCTGAGGCGCTGTCACCCACACTCGAAGACTGCCCGCCCCCCGCACCAGGGCCAGGGCAGGCCCTGGTGCGGGTGCGTAGCGCGGGGGTGAACCCCAGCGACGTCAAGGCCCAGATGGGCCTGATGCCCCAAGCCGTCTTCCCCCGAACGCCCGGACGCGATTACGCCGGCACCGTGGCGCAGGGGCCTTCGGAATGGGTGGGACAGGACGTGTGGGGCTCGGGCGGCGACATCGGCATCACGCGTGACGGGTCGCACGCGGGCTGGCTGCTGCTGCCGGTGGCCGCCCTGCGCCGCAAGCCCCAGGCGCTGGACTTCGACGGCGCGGGCAGCGTGGGCGTGCCCTTCGTCACGGCCGTGGAGGGCTACCGCCGCAGCGGCTGGCCCCAGCGCGGCCAGGTGGTGGCGGTGATGGGCGCCAACGGCAAGGTGGGCCAGGCAGCGGTGCAAATCGCCGCGCGCGCCGGCGCCACCGTGCTGGCCGTGCAGCGCAGCGGCCAGCTGGCGGGCCACGCCTGCGGACCCGTGACGGTGCTGGACGCCCGCGGCCTGGCCCCAGCCGAACTCGCCCAGCGCCTGCGCGAGGCCGCTGGCGGGCGCGGGGTCGACATCGTCTTCAACACGGTGGGCAGCCCCTACTTCGAGGCAGCCAACCTGGCCATGGCCAAGCGCGCCTCACAGATCTTCATCTCCACCGTCGAGCGCCCCGTGCCCTTCGACATCTTCACCTTCTACCGGGCGATGCACACCTTCGTGGGCATCGACTCGCTGGCCCTGGACTGCGTGGACGCCGCCGAGCGGCTGGACAGCCTGCGCGAGGGCTTTGAGAGCGGCGACCTGCGGCCTTACCCCGTCGAAGCCTCTTCGGTGTACGGACTGGCCGACGCGCTGACCGCCTACCGCCGCGTGATCGGCGGCGACGACGCGCGCATGGTGCTGCGAGCCTGAAGACTGCAGGAGCCCCCACCATGCACATCACCCGATTCGCCGACGCGCCCGAGTACCAGGCGCCCAATCACTTCGACATGCGCTGCGTCTACCTGCAGGGCCGCACGGCCGGGCCCTCGGTGCAGTTGTGGATGGGCGTGTCCACCATCGAGCCGGGCGGCCACACCGGCCTGGACCCCTCGCCCATGGAAAAGCACTACGTGGTGCTGGAAGGCGAGCTCACGCTGGTGGGCGAACTCGACGGCCACACCGAGCAGGCGGTGCTGCGCCAGCACGACTCGGCACGCTTTGCGCCGGGTGAGAAGCGCCAGCTGCGCAACCACACCGATCGCCAGGCCAAGGTGCTGCTGGCCATGCCGCTGGCGCCGCCGGCCGCAGGCTGATGAGCCCCCTATCGCTGAACACCGCCACCAAACACCACGACCCTGCCGAGGTGACCCCCATGAATGAAGCAACCGCCTCCTTCGCCCCATCTCTGACCTTCAAGCGCGTGGCACGCCGGCTGCTGGGCACCGCCGGGCTGGTGATTGCCAGTGCGGCGGCCTCGGCCCAACCTGCGGACATGATCGTCACCAACGCCAAGGTGGTCACGCTGGACGCGAAGTCCACCGTGGCCCAGGCGCTGGCGGTGCGCGACGGCCGGTTGTTGGCGGTGGGCGACGCCGCGGCCGTGGCCGCCCTGGCGGGGCCTCGCACACGCCAGGTGGATGCGGGCGGGCGCACCGTGATCCCGGGCCTCATCGATTCGCACTTGCACGGCATCCGCGCGGCGCTGAGCTACGCCACCGAGGTGAACTGGATCAACACCTACACGATTGCCGAGGCCATGGCACGGCTCAAGGCCAAGGCGGCGGCCGCGCGCCCGGGGGCCTGGCTGATCGTGGCCGGGGGCTGGACGGAGCAGCAGTTCGCCGAGAAGCGCCGGCCGACGCTCGCCGAGATCATGGCCGCAGCGCCCGACAACCCGGTGTACGTGCAGCTCTTCTACAACTCGGTGCTGCTCACCCCCAAGGCCTTGGAGACTCTGCAACTGAAGGCCGACGCGCCGCCGCACGGCCTGACCGTGGAGCGCGACGCCAGTGGTGCGGCCAACGGCTGGTGGGCCGGCAGCATCGTCAACATGTCGCAGCTCTTCGACATGCTGCCCCAGCCCACCTACGAGGACAACGTGCAGGGCACGCGGCAGTTCTTCGCCGAGCTCAACCGCCTGGGGGTGACGGGCTTCGTCGACACGGGCGGCTTCAGCATCTCGGCGCCGCAGTACGCCGCGCTGTTTCAACTGTGGCGCGAGAAGGCCATGACCGTGCGCGTGGCCTATCACCTGTTCTCGCAGCGGCGCGACACCGAACTGGCCGACTACCAGGCCGCCACCCAGCTCATGCCCATGGGCTTTGGCGACGACATGTTGAAGTTCAACGGCATCGGCGAGCGCATCACGCTGAGCATGTACAACAACAACTTCCCGGATGAGCCGGTCAAGGCCCGCTTCTATGAGGCCATCCGCTGGGCGGCACAGCGCCGCATGGCCGTCACTGTCCACTGGAGCGAGAACAGCTCGGTGGGCCACCTGCTGGACCTTTTCGAGCGTGTGAACCGCGAGATCCCCATCGCCCCGCTGCGCTGGTCGGTGGCTCACCTGGAGAACGCTTCGGAAGAGAACCTCAAACGCATGGCCGCGCTGGGTGTGGGGTGGACGGTGCAGATCTCCACCTACTACAACGGTGACGCGCTGCTGGCCCGCACGGGCGAAGCCGCGCGGCGCATGCCGCCCGTGGTCACGGCCCAGCGCCTGGGCGTGAAGGTCGGTGGCGGCACCGATGCGCACCGCGTGGCTTCCTACAACCCCTTCCTGGTGCTGCAGTGGCTGCTGAGCGGCCGTACGGTCAGCGGCCTGCAACTGCGATCGCCGCAGGAGACACCGAGTCGCGAACAGGCGCTGCGCCACTACACCATCGACAGCGCCTGGTTCAGCTTCGACGAGCAGCACCGCGGCTCCCTCGAGCCCGGCAAGCTCGCCGACTTCGCGGTGCTGGACCAGGACCTGATGACCGTGCCGCTGGAGCGCATCGAGCGCACGCAGTCGCTGCTGACGGTGCTGGGCGGTCGCGTGGTGCACGCGGACGCCCCCTTCGCGGCGCTGCGATGAGCAGCTGCCATCGATCGACCCGCCCTACCCCACGGCACGCCATGCCTTAGCAACTCACCTGTTCTTGAACCTGACCCTGTCTCACCCCGACTTGAGGAGAACGCTCATGACATTGCCCACCCGTCGCCCCTTGCTCCAGTGGTTGGCCTGCACGGCCCTGTGTCTGGCGGCCACTGCCTCCTGGTCGCAGGCACCCGCCTGGCCGGCAGCCGGCCCCATCAAGCTGGTGGTGCCCTTCACCCCAGGAAGCGGCACCGATGTGATGGCCCGCGTGTTGGCCGAAAAGCTCGGCCCGGCCCTGGGCCAGCAGGTGGTGGTGGAGAACAAGCCCGGCGCGGGTGGCACCGTGGGCGCGGCACAGGTGGCCAAGTCACCGGCCGATGGCTACACCCTGCTGGTACACAGCTCGGGCCACGTGGTGAACCCCGCCCTCTACCCCAAGCTGGCCTATGACACTTTGAAAGACTTCGACGGCGTCACGCCACTGGCCAGCCTGCCCAATGTGCTGGTGGTATCGCCGGCCAAGGGATACAAGGACGTGGCCGACCTCGTGGCCAAGGCGAAGGCCCGTCCCGACACGCTGTTCTACGCCTCAGCCGGCAATGGCTCGGCCACGCACATGAACGCCGAGCAGTTCCGCGTGGTGGCCGGCCTCAGGGCCCAGCACGTGCCCTTCAAGGGGACGCCCGAAGCCCTCACCGACATCATTGGCGGTCGTACCGACTGGTTCTTCGCACCGCTGGTGTCGGTGCTGCCACTGGTCAAGGACGGCAAGCTGCAAGCTCTGGCTGTGGGCACGGCCGGGCGCTCCTCGGCCCTGCCCAACGTGCCGTCCATCGCCGACGCCGGGCTGAAGGACGCCGCCTACACCTTCTGGGTGGGGCTGTTCGCACCGGCCAAGACGCCCAGGGCCGTGATCGACCGCCTGCATGCCGAGACCCTCAAGGTGCTGGCCCTGCCCGACGTGAAGGAGCGCCTGGAAAAGCTCGGCGCCACGCCCATGACCATGCCGCAGGCCGCCTTCGAGAAGTTCCTGGACAGCGAGACGGCGGCAGCAGCGCAACTGGTCAAGGCGGCGGGCATCAAGCTGGATTGAGACCGCCGGCCCTGCGACCGCGTCAGCCCCGCCGCGCCTGGACCCGCACGCCATCGGCCACTGCCGGTGGCGGGTAAGCGATCACCATCTCGCCAGGCGCCAGCCCCGAGCGCACCCAGGCCAGGCTGCCGTTGCGCGCTGTCACCTGCACGGCCCGAAGCCGGGCGCGGCCACCTTCGACGACGAACACGCCCATGCGGTCAGCACTGTCCGGTGCCGGTGCGGGCCCTGCTGCACCAAAGCCCCCCGGCGCACCTGGAACACCCGAAGCAACGGATGCCGCAGGCGTGGTCTGACCGGTGTCTCGCGCCGGCCCAGGCCAGGGGAACACCGCGCTGACGGGCACCCGCAGCACATCGGTCTCCTGGCGGGTGAGGATGCGCACCACCACGCGCCAGCCATCGCCGAGCAACGCGCGGGGCGTCGTCTGCACACCGTCCGCCGCGGCAGGGACCGACGAGCCCGGCGCCGCAGGCCCCAGATCGATGAGCACGTTCACCCGCTGCTCCTCCACCCCCAGCGCCGACACCTTGGTGAAGGCGGCCGGTTCCACCCGACGTACCCGGCCCTGCAGGGCGCCCGGCCCACCCCAACGCTCGATGCGCACCGGGCTGCCGGGCCGCGCCGCGAGGGCGTCGGAGGTGAGCAGCTCGGCCACGATCTCGATGCGCGCGGTGTCGGCCAGGTCCAACAAGGGCGTGCCCAAGGCCACCACGCCTTCGCTGGCCTGGTGCACGCGCAGCACGGTGCCGGAAACCGGTGCGCGCACCGTGAAGGCGCGGGACCCCGAGCCAGCCACAGGGGACGCCGGTGACGGCCCGGACGCGGTGACCTCGGCGCCTCTTCGCACAGGTACCGGGGCACCCCCCTGCCCCCCGGCCGCCACCTCCAAGGCCACCTGGGCCTGCGCGAGTTCGTAGCGGGCCACGCGCTCGCTCTCCACCGCGGACTCGCGCTCGCGCAGCGCCGCTTCCAACGCCAGGCGGTCGGTGTCGGCCTTGGCTGGTGAGACAAAGCCCTGGGCCACCAGCTGCGTGGTGCGCAACTGCTCGTTGAGCGCCTGCTCCACGCCCACCTGGGCCGCGCGCACGCGCGTACCTGCGCGCTCCAGCGCGGCCTGCACCGCGGCCACGTGGGCCTGCTGCTCGCGCCGCGCGCGCTCGTCGAGCAAGGGCGCGAGCAGGGGCTCGATCAGCGCCACCGCCTGCCCCACCTGCACCGCATCGCCCTCGCGCAGCGAAATGCGACGCAGCCGTCCGGCGATCGGGGCTGTCACCGCATGCCGCTCGCTCACGCGGGTACGACCGTCCTCCTCCACCGCCGTCTCGAACGGCCCCCGCGTGGCGGCCACCGCCTCCACCTCCACCGGCCGTGGCGCAAAGGCCCAAGCCAGCACGCCGCCAGCCACCACAGCGGTGGTGGCCAAGACGATCCAGGTGTTGCGCTTCATGCAAGGCCTCCCGTTCTGATGTCAATCTGGCGAACATCGGTCGCCTTCACTCGTCACCCTTACCCGTCACTCTTGCTCGTCACCCTCACGCATCACTTTCACTCCCGCGTTTTCAGCGCCGCCACCATGTCCAGCCGGTCGATGCGCCGGCGCACGACCAGCGCGCTGCCCACGCCGGCCACCACCACACACACCGCAGCCCAGGCGTAGGTGCGAGGCAGGATCACCACCGGGAAGTGAAATTGGTCGGTCTTGAGCGCCGCCGACAGCAGGTGCACCAGCCCCCAGCCGGCCAGCATGCCCAGCGGCAGCGCCACCGCGATGAGCAGCGCCAACTCGCCCAGCAGCAGGGCCGAGACCTCGCCGCGGGTGAAGCCCAGCACTCGCAGCGAGGCCAGCTCCCAGGCCCGCTCTGACAGGGCGATGCGCGCGTTGTTGTAGACCACGCCCACGGCGATGACGACAGCAAACACCGTCATCACGGAGCTCATGATGCGGATGTTGCGCGCCGTGATCTGCTCCATGTTGCGCAGCAGCGTGGCTTTGCTGAAGGCCCCACCCACGCGCGGCATCTCCCGCGTGGCCTCCAGCAGCTCGGCCTCGCGGCCGCGCTCCACGCCCAGCGAGAAGCCCCCCGCCACGTCGCCCTCGCCCAGGGCCCGGTTCAGCGCCGTGCGTTCCATCGTCGCGTTCAGGCCCATGGTCTCCTGCACCGTGGCGTCCACCGTCAGCATCAATGTGCGTGGCCGGCCCTCCAACACCTCGGCCTGTACGGTGTCACCCACGCGCAGTCCGAGTTTTTCCGCGAGGCGGTCGGTCAGCACCAGACCTAGACCCGCAGCGCGGACCACGCGCCCCTGTGCGTCGATCACCTGGTTGAGCTGTGCATCCGCGTCCAGGCCGCGGATCTGCGTGCGCTGCCGCCGCGCACCGTGCACCAGGTCCACGGCCACCTGTCGCGTGGCCTCCACGCGGAACACCCCCGGCGCCCGGGCCAGCGCGTGCGCGGCCGCGTCATTCGAGGTCTCCAGCATCCACACCTGCACGTCGGCACGCATGGCCACGTTGAACTGCCGCTCCACGATGTGGCCGATGGCGTCGCGGAAGAAGTTGCCCAGCACGACGATGGCCACCGCCGCCGCCACCCCGGCCACGGCCAGGGCGCTGCGCCAGGGCCGGCGCTCGAGTTGGCGCAGGATCATGCGCAGCGAGGTGGGCAAGCCCACCAGGCCGGCACGCTCGATCAGGGTGCGCCGGTAGTGCGCCGGCGCCGGCGGGCGCATGGCCTCGGCCGGGGCCAGGCGCGCCGTGGCACGGATGGCGTGCAGCGTGCCCAGGACCGCCGTGGCCACGGTGATGCCGATGGCCAGCAGCACCAGTTCCGGCGGCAGTCGGTGCTCAAAGCTCGGGAAGCGGAAGAACTCGGCATACAGGGCCGTGAACATCACCCCCAGTCCCTTGCCGAGCGCCACGCCCAGCGCCGAGCCTGCGGCCACCACCAGCAGCACAAAGCCCAGGTAATGCGCCGCCAGCGCCCGGTTGGCATAGCCCAGGGCCTTGAGTGCGGCGATCTGCTCGCGCTGCGTGGCCACCATGCGAGACACCACCACGTTCAGCAGGAAGGCGGCCACACCCAGAAAGATGGCCGGCAACACCGTGCCGATGACGCGCTGCTCGGCAATCTCGTTGTCGAGCATGGCGTGCGAGCCCTGGTGCTCGCGCCCGTGCGGGTCGCGCCCGCCGTAGCGCTGCAGGATGGGCTTGAGCGTCGCGATCACCCGCCGCTCGTCGGCCCCGGGGGCCAGCCGAAAGGACAGGCGGTTGAAGGCACCCTCCAGGTCCCACACCGCAGCCAACACCTCGGCGTCCACCCAGAACACGCCGAACCCGCGCGGGTCGGGCATGCCGAACATGCCGGCGAAGACGTATTCCGGTGACAGCGCCACGCCGCGCACCACCAGGTCGCGCTGGCGGCCGTTGATCACGGCCTGCAGCCGCGCGCCGGGCTTGAGCGCATGGGCGTCGGCAAAGGCTTCCGAGACCCAGGCGGGAATGGCGCCGTCGGGCTGCGTGCGGCCGGGTGACATGGAAGCGTCATCGGCCAGGCCGCTGCGCAGCACGATGCGATTGAGCTCGCGCGGGCGTTTCGGGTCCATGCCCACCAAGTGCCCCATCAGCGGGTC
>CAYSOD010000003.1:0-31875 GCA_964432385.1 uncultured Rubrivivax sp. | reverse complement strand
CCGGCCAACCCATCGCTTTCGGCCACTGGAGCACGCTGGGCCTGGTGATGCGCCCCGACCTGCTGGGCCTGGACACCGGCTGCGTCTGGGGCGGGCGCCTGAGTGCGGTGCGGGTAGACGGGGGTCGACGCGAACTGATCCAGGTTCGCTGCCCGCAGGCGCTGGCGCCGGGGTGAACCCGGAGCGCACGGCTGCCCGGATTTCAACGGCCGCGAACGGCGATCTCTGTCCGCAGTGCCTCGGTCACCGCCACCAGGCCCTGCATGGCGGCGTGCAAGGCCGGCTCGGCGGCCACGCCAGGCTTGTCGCGCAGCTCGAACTCCATCTTGCGCAGCGAGCGGGCCAGCACGCCGGCACCGACGATGGGCAAGGCATTCGTCAGTTCGTGCAGCATTGCTACGAAACGCTGGCGATCTTGCGCAGCCAACAGCGGCAAATCGGCTTCCCAAGCAAGGCTCTCTTGCAGGAAGACCTGACAGACCTCGACATAGGCTCGGGCGTCACCCCCCAGTTGGCGAATGGCCTCTGCCGTATCCACCACCGAAGCGACCATGGACACCATCGATGCCTGCTCGGTCCGCTGGCACAGTCCCTGGTCCTCGCTCCGAGGACCGGACCTTAGGCCTGGGCTCACAGGCCTTGCCCCATCGGCTGTTGATCGTCATCCTCGGCCGCGACAGACCGCTCAGCGTCGCCAAAGATGCCGCCCGCGGACTTCAGCCACGCTGCGTCGTTGAGCAATTTGCCGATGGTCTTGAACAACTCCGCCCGCTCCACGGGCTTGGACAGATGCGCGTTCATCCCCGCCTCCAGGCAGAGTTGCCGGTCTTCCCGGCGTGCCATGGCAGTGACGCCGATGATGGGCACCCAGGCGCGGACCGCCACCTCCGGGTCGTCATGCTTGTCCAATTGACGGATGGCCTGTGAGGCCTGCAAGCCATTCATGACGGGCATGGACATGTCCATGAGAACACAATCGAATGACTGCGATGCAGCCAGCTGCACAGCCTCCTCACCGTTGAAGGCGGACGCCACCTCTGCCCCGGCCTGGCTGAGCACGACCTGCATGAGCTTTTGATTGATCCGGTTGTCATCGACCACCAGGATCCTGGCGCCTTCCAGGCGAGCGGCCAGTTGATCCAAGTCGGCCGGGTGGGTCTCAGGTTCATCCTCCGCCGCTTTGGACCTGAGCAAACGGACCGTGAAGGAGAAGACCGAACCATGCCCCGGCCGGCTGGACACCTGGATGTGGCCGCCCATCGCCTCGCACAGTTCGCGGCACAAGGCCAGCCCCAGCCCGGTACCACCGAAATTGCGGTTCACCATCTCTTCGCCCTGGTGGAAAGGCTCGAAGATCTGCGCGATCACGGCGGCATCGATGCCTCTGCCGCTGTCCGCCACGGAGAAATGCACGTCGATCCCATTCGGATCGGCATCTGAAGGCTCCCAGAAGCCAGACACCTGCACAGAGCCGCGCGCGGTGAACTTGATGGCGTTGAACAGCAGGTTGTTCAGGATCTGTGAGAAGCGCTCCGGGTCACCGACAGCCTGAAAGTCCACCCCTCGCAGTTCCAGGCCCACGGGCAAGCCCTTGCGCTTTGCCACGGCCTGGGCCGCCGCCACGCAAGAGCGCACCTGCTGCCAGACGTTGAACCTTCTGGTTTCCAGACTGAACTTCGAGTCGCGCATGCGAGCCAGGTCCAGGATGTCGTCGGTCAGGCGGCGCAGTTGCCGCGTACTGGTGCGCAGATCGTCCAGTTGCTGTCGATGCTCCGGCTCCAGACGGGCCTGTTCGAGCAACTCGGCCATGCCAACGATGCCATTCAAAGGGGTACGAATCTCGTGACTGACCGCAGCCACGAAGCGTGCCTGCAGGTCCATCGCCTCGTCAGAACGCTTCAATTCCGCCTTCAGCTGCAGCTCGACCATGCGCAGTTGATCCAGGGACTCCTCGAGCTGTTGATTCGCCTGCACATACTCAGAGACATCTGCGTACGTGCGAATGACGCCGCCATAGGGCAGCGGCAGGGTGGTGACTTCCAGGTACCTGCCACTGCGCGACTTGCGCGTGTAGCGGCTGGGCTCGCGAGACGATTCCGTCGACCAACTTTGGATGGGCAATGCGGCCAGGTACTCGCTGCCCGGGAGGCCGGTTTCGGAAGGGCCTTGGGCCTTGAAGGCCAACCGATGCAGCATGGGCCTGGCCTCCGGCCCAGCAGCGGCGCCCCCCTCTGCTGCCAGCACCTGAAACTGCGAGTCGACGGCGCGCTCCTCGGGCTCGAGGACGCTTTCCAGGTAGTCCCGGATCACCGCCGCATCTTCCAGAAAGTCACCTTGCGCCAGTTGATGGCGGACGATGGTGGAAAAGTAGGGCCGCTCCTTCACCAGGGCCTCAGGCAAGTCCAGCAGATCCAACGCGCGTTCGTTCCACAAACTGATGCGTCCGTCGGCGTCGCTGGCCAAGACACCGTAAGACACCGTCTTCAGGCTGGTCAACAGCATCACACTCGCGCGCTCCCGGTCGTTCTGTGCCTCCCGCATGTCCTTCAGCGCCCGGGCGGCCTGCTCTCGAGCGACATTGGCTGCCTGCAACTGTGCATCTCTCTCGGCCACCAGCTTCTGCAACTCCAAGGAGGCGTCCACATAGGGGCTGACATCGGTGTAGGTGCGAACCACGTACCCGGCGGCGATGAACTGGGTCTTCACCTCCACATGCCGCCCGTCAGCAGACTGCCGGGTGTAGGTGTCAAAGGACAGATTGCCCCAGTCCTCGAGGTTCTGCGGCAGCTCGGAGCGGTACTCTTTGCGGGCGTAGAGAGCAGGATCGAACTCTTGACGCTGTGCCTGAACCTCCAACATGTCGCGGTAGTGGGGCTTGCGCTCGAGCATGCTCCTGGGCATCTGCAGCATGTCGCACAGCTTCTCGTTGAAGACCAGCACCCGCCCGTCCCGGCCCACCACCAGCAAGCCCTGGCTGGACGCCTCCACCACGCTGATCAGCACGCGTCCGGCTTCGTCCCGCTCGGACTCGGCCTGCTCCTTGGCAAGCAGGGCCGCCTCGGCAGCCTGCCGGGCCAAGCGCGCTTCATTCAACTGCAGGTCGCGCTCCGCAAGCGCAAAAGTCATCTGCTCGCTGACGCGCTGGTAGGGGGACACATCAGAGTAGGTGCGGACCAGGTAGCCCGAAGCGGTGCGGTGGGACGCAATCTCAATATGCCGTCCGTCCGGCGTCTTGCGCACATACTTGGGTGGCGTGGGCAATGAAGGGTCCAGGCCGAGACTGCGGACATACGAAGCCGCATTCCGCTCCACCAACTCGTGACCGGGGCCAAAGTCGCCGCGGCGTGCCTGAAAGGCCACAAGGTCGCTCAACAGCGGTTTGGAATCCATAAGCTCTGCCGGCAGGTCCAGGAGCTGAAGCTGCCGCTCGTTATAGAGCTGTATGCGCCCGTCCGGGTCGATCACGGCCAACCCCTGAGACATGCACTGCAACGCTTCTGTCGTAAGGCGGGTGTAGGCATCGAGCCGAGCGTCCGACTCACGTTGTGCCGCCAAGGCGCGCTCGGCCAGGTCTCGGGCCTGCTGGGTGGCGGACAGATCGGAAGCCAAGGCCTGGACCAAATCTTCCAGGCCTGCGGCCGCGCGGTGCGTGACATCCTGATAAGCCAGGTTACGCCGGACCAGAAGTTGCATGACCACCAAGGCGAGAGCACCCGACGCCAGAGTGCGCGGGACGACGATCAGGTGCAATTCAGACGGTTGCGAGCCGTACATGAGGGCCAACGGGGCGCCGATGACCGTCAAACAAGCGACCAACGCCTCTCTTGGACGAAGCAACAGGTGCATGAAGATCACGACGCCGCACATGAACAGTAGCGGCGCAGCGCCATTGACGATCACGGCGGCAACGAACAGGCCCAAGCCCAGCAGCGCCACAGCGATGCGTACGCGCTGGCTCACCCCACGGTTCGCCATGGCATAGGCGCCCAGCCCGAGCAGACAAATTCCCCCGGCCAGCGGCAAATGGTACCACTCCAAAAGGCTCTGCCCAGCACCTAACCAGGCATACAGACCCGCCGCTGACGCCATCAGGCCCAGCGCCAAGATGCACACAACAAAGGTCCAGTGCGAATCGCGCTGAGACCGGTCATCAAAGGCTTCCAGCTGCCGCACCAGCAGCCTCGCCCGAGCCTGCGCTTGCTCCTGCGCCTGGATCAGATCCCCAGCGTCAAGCGATGGCGCCGCCGCATGGGAACTCAAGGGCACTTGTGGCGGATTGGGCACATCTTGCACGGTTGAGCCCCCGTTTGGGGTCAGTTTTCAAGCACAACAGCAGACGCTACGCCCCGAAGCGCCCTGACCATCGCGGGGTCGAACTCCTTGCCGGCGCCGGCCTCGATCACTTCCAGCAACAGATTGACGGGCACGGTCCTGTCGGTACCCAGGTCGGTGGACACCAGCAGCGCAAACTGGTTGGCCACGCTGAACACGCGTGCCGCCAGAGGAATGGCCACTCCGCGCGAGCCCAGCGGCCAACCGGATCCGTCCCACCGCTCCCGGCCGAACACCACCATCTGGGCACACATCTTCAGCGCATCCTCCTCGCGAGCCGACAGCAGCTCGAGGGCCGCCCGCGCGAGATCGCCAAGACGGCGGTCCAACGCTTCACGGTCCAGTTCATCGCCATCGGGCGTGAACGGTGTCATGCCCAACCGCAAGGTGCGGCGCAGTGCGGCATCCAAGACACTCACCGCAACGGGCTCCATGTCGCAAGCGCTCGCCATTGCCAGCACAAGCTTGCGCAGAACAGGCCCATTCGAGCAGATCAGAGGCGGGTTGCACAAGGTGAACTCGTGCAACAACCGGGACAGCTCGAAGGTATTGCGCTCATCGCGCAATGGCCACTGGGTCTCGAACTCCGGCGAGCCGGTTTCGGTTTCGAACTTCACGCCTACCTTGGCAGCTGTCTTCAGTGCCAGCACGAAGGCTTGAAACTCACGCCCGCCGAACGGCTTGGCAATGACGGCGACAGCGCCCCCTTCGATGGCACGCTTTCGCAGCGAGGGCGTCTCCCAGCCCGTCATCATGGCCACCACGGAGCAGGCGGATTGCGGATGCCGTTTGAAGCGCCGCAGAAACTCCAGCCCGTCCATCTGCGGCATGCTGTAGTCCAACAGCACAACGGGCGGCGTGTTCGCCAGGCACCACTGCAGCGCGGTTTCTGACTCGTTGAACACCTTGGCGTCTCCGAGGCCCACCGCCCCCAGCAGCCGCAGAACCTGGGTCGTGACCACCGGGCTGTCGTCCACTACACAGATGCTGGACATCGGGGATCCCGCAAATAAATCAGTAAACTCAGTTTAACAAAAATATGCTCATTTCAATTCTTCAGCCTGGCCTTTCGACATCGCGATGGCCTGCACCTGCGCATCCAGGTAGCCCGCCAGCCGATCGAACGACAGGGGCTTGGGGTACACCACGGTGCGGGAATCAAAGCCGTGCGGCTCCCGCCCATCCAAAACGCCGGAAACCATCACAATCTTGAGCCCAGCCAGCTGGTCGTTGGCACGGATGGTCCTCACCAGCAGACGGCCATCGATCGGCTGCATGGCCAGGTCCGTGATGAGCACATCGGGACGGGTCTGCGCCAGCGCGAGCAGCGCCTGCGCGCCATCTTCGGCATAGCTCAATTGGACCTGACTGCCCCACTGCCGGATCATCTGGCCGTACGCGGCGCGCATCACCGCGTTGTCCTCGACCACCAGCACACGCAGCACCTGCGCAAGGACCTCAGGACGCACATCGCGGCCCTTCGCCAGCTCCCTTTCGATGGCCGACATCGGAATTCGCCGATGCCCGCCGTTGGTGCGCCACCCTTCGAGAACGCCCGTCTCCACGAGTTTCTGCACCGTAGACACCGATATCCCCAACAGCGCCGCGGCATCCTTGGTCCCGACGAAACGCCGCCCCTCGGCAAGGGTTGTCAGCTTGCTGCGCGGCCGCCCCAACTGCCCTCCTCGAACCGCATGACCTGGTTCATTGAACGCCTTTCAATCGATTTGGCAAGTTTAGTGCTGTCAGCCACGGGTCTGAAACGGACGCAACGCCCAACTCGCGGTGCTGTCACCCCACCCCTGACTACTGCACGTTGCACGGGAAGACAACGCGCCGACCTTGAAAGTCAGGGCACAATCCGCGCCATAGGAAGCGTGGCCGAGCGGTTTAAGGCACCGGTCTTGAAAACCGGCGACGGGGGAACCCGTCCGTGAGTTCGAATCTCACCGCTTCCGCCAACAACTTGGTTGACACAGATCATTCTGTGCCGTCCAATCGATGACATAAGAAGAAGTACGCTGCTCAGGGTATGGGTTATAGGAATCGCCGATTTCACGCACCTTCTTCGGCACGGATGCAACGTGCCAGGGAGACCCCCGATGACTTCTCGTCACCCCTCGACTTCCAATCAGCAGCACATGAAGAACACCTACACCCGCTTCGTTCATTTGGCTCGAGCCGTGAGGCAATTGCCAGGTGTCCCCAGCCTGGACGCCGTGGAAGAACGCGTACTGGAGGCCCTGGCGGCTGCTTGGGGACAGGGCCAGAAAGTGACCGTGTTGCAGGCCATGTCCATGTCGGACGAATCGTCTCCGACCACCGTGCATCGCCGCTTAAAGAGCCTTCGGAAGAAGGGTTTCATCGGTTTGCACGAGGACGAGTCCGACAACCGGGTGAAGTTCATCCAACCCACGACCCAGGCCGACGAGTACTTTGCCCGCCTGGGGCAATGCGTCCAGGAGGCCAACAAGGCCGGCTGACGACGCCCCTTGTCGCGCTCACGGAAGCAGCGTGAGCGGCTGCGTTGCGAAACGTGACGGTTTGACGGTCTTGGCCACGGCGGTGGCCTACTGGGTGGCTTGGCAGTTCAACGAGCACGTGTTGTTTTTCACCCGCTTTGAGGATGGGGTGAACTGGGTGTACTTGCCGAGCGGCCTCAGGTTGACGCTCGTCTTGGTGTTCGGGTGGCCCGCTGCCGCAGGCATCGCTTGCGCGTCTACCCTCCTGACCGCGGCACCGCAGCCCTGGTCGGAGATTCCCCACGCCCTGATCACAGGCCTGATTTCAGGTTTCGTCCCTCTGATGACACTTGTGATGACCCGACGCTGGCTTCATGTCGGAGAGGACCTGCAGGGTTTGGGTGCTCGCACGCTGGCCCTGCTGGCCACAGTGTTTGCCATCACCTGCGCGGCCGCACACCAATTGTGGTTTCACTGGCTGCGTCCCCAGCCCGATCCGCTTTACAGCTTTGCCGTCATGGCACTGGGAGACTTGGCCGGTTCAGTCATCGTGCTGTACTTGTGCAAATGGGGCTTGATGCTGTTGTCTCGCAACCGTTGATCTGCCAAGTGCAGTAGACAGCCTTGCTTTCGCAGAACGCCGCTTCACTTGGCAGCGTCGTGCGGATTCCGGTCTAACCGTCGTCGCTGCCCCGGTCCTACAGCACCCCGATCCAGGGCGCACTCTTGGTCAGCACCGTATGTTGCAGCCAGCGCTCGACTTCGTCCTGGGGTATGGGCCGGCTGAAGAGGTAGCCCTGCATCACGCTGCAGCCCAGGCGGTGCAGGACCTCCATCTGCCTCAGGTTCTCCACGCCTTCGGCCACGACGTTCAACCCCAGAGACCGCGCCAGCGCGATGATGGCCGTGACCACCGCAGCACTCTGCGGGGTCAGTCCGAGGTCGCGAACAAAGCTGCCGTCGATCTTCAGCTCCGAGATGGGCAGGGTCGTCAGGTAGGCCAAAGACGAGTAACCGGTTCCAAAGTCATCGATCGAGATCTTCACGCCCACGTCATTGAGGCGGTGCAAGGCCGGAATGACACCTTGCAGGTCTTTCATCAGCCCTGTCTCGGTGATCTCCAACTGGATGGAGCGCAGCGGCACATCGCAGGATTGCGCGTACTGCTGGATGTGCTCGACCAGATCCGGCCGTTCGAACAGGCGGCTAGGCAGGTTCACCGCGATCGCGTCTGAAAAGCCGAAGCGGTCATGCCACACCTTCACCTGCCGAGCAGCCTCCGCCAAAGCCCACTCTGACATGGGCACGATGAGACCGCTCTCCTCCGCCAAGGGGATGAACTCGCCCGGAGGAACCAATCGGTCGTCGCGCTGCCAGCGCATCAGCGCCTCGGCGCCGACCATGCGAGCTGATCGCACTTCCACCTTGGGCTGGTAGTGAAGCACCAACTCCTGGCGCTCCAGGGCCTTGTGCAGAGCGGTCTCGAGCTCCAGGCGCTCGCGCCCTGAGGTGGACAGGCTGGGCATGTACACCGCCGTGGCGTTACGCCCCGAGGCCTTGGCGGAGTACATGGCCACATCGGAGTTGCGCATCAAGTCCAGCACGTTCTGGCCGTCCCTGGGGAACAGTGCAACCCCGACACTGGCGGTCACGAAGCACTCCTGGCCGGCCACATGGATGGGGGCCCTCATCGCCTCCAAAATGCGTGCTGCCACGCGCTCAGCGTCATGCTCCGTGGCCACCTCTGGCAGCAAGGCCACGAACTCGTCGCCGCCGAGCCGCCCCACCGCCTCCAGCGTGCGGTGAGCTCGAGAGTTGCCCGTATCCACTGGCGACTCCGTCACCTGGTCACTGTGGCGAACGCAGGAACGAAGACGACGCGCGACCTCTGTTAGCAACTCGTCCCCGGCCGCATGGCCCAAGGTGTCGTTGATGACCTTGAAACGGTCCAGATCGATCAGAAGCAGTGCGCACAGGTGCCCGTTGCGGCGTGCATATTCAAGGGCGCGCTCCGTCCTCCACAGCAACTGCCGGCGGTTGGGCAGCCCCGTCAATGCATCGAAATTGGCCAGGTGCCTGATCTTGTCTTCGGCCGTACGCCGGTCAGTCACATCCTGCACCACACCGCTGTAACCGGTGGCCACTGAAGGACCGGGGCGGTCCGGTTCCGCCTCGACGTGGATCACCCTGCGGCGTCCGTCAGGCAGGTCCAATCCGATGTCCGTGGCCAGGACCGATTGGTGAGTCCGCAGATCCACCAGCATCCGCAATACGGCGTGGCGCTCGGCTCGGGGCACCCTGCGGATGAGTTGGCGCAGGGTGATCGACTCATCTGCGTTCGCACCCAGCACGCGCAGGGCCTCGGCGGACAGCTCGAGGTGCCCGTCCCAGGCATCCCGAGAGGGATGCCAATCGAAGCTTCCCATGCGGGCCAGATCCTGCGCACGGGCCAAACGCGCCCGGCTTCGCAGCAACTCCTGTCGGGTCCGCGAAGCCCTCAAGAGGTAGCGCAAGCGACCATCCAGAAGGCTCCACTGAGGAGTCTTGACGAAAAAGTCCGTAGCGCCGGCCCGGTACGCATGACTGATGGACTCGTCATCATCAAGGCCCGTCAGCATCAGCACAGGAACGTGTTCCAGGCCGGACATGGCACGAATTCGCTCGCAGGTGTCGAAACCGTTGAGACCCGGCATCATCGCGTCCAGCACGATGATGTCCGGCACCTCCCTCTGCAGTGCCTCCAGGGCAGCCTCGCCACTAGAGACTTCGTTGACCTCAAACCCACGATCACGCAGAGCCAATGCGGTCACCAATAGGTTGACCTCATCATCGTCGACGAGCAACACCGAGGGCGATTCCTCAGGCTCGTGGTCTGCGGCAAAAACAGATTCGGTCGGGGTCACGGAGCGGTTTCCTGACGCTAGCATAGCCGCAACAGAACCATCCTTTCCTCAGGTTTCCTTGCCGCTTCGATACAGATCAAGAGATCGAGGCCATGGCCCTCCCGGCGAGGTTGGGAACATCCGCCCCCGGGAGGACCCAGGCTGGCGCCGGGCAGCACCGCCACGATCCGTAAAATCCGCGCGATGAGGATGTCTACTCGACCGACAGGACAGCCCGGCAAACACGTCGGCTTGGCCTTGTCGGTGCTGATGCTGGCCGGTCATGCCGAGGCAGCGGCGGCCAACTCAAGCGTCCCGTCAGTTCTTGAGGGCACGGTGCAGTGGATCACGCCAGGCCCCTGGCTGATCGGGTCCGTGATGCTGGTCCTTGGCGTGGTGGCGGGTCTGGCATGGGCGGCCGGCTACTTGTGGGGCTTGCGGGTCGCACACAGGACATCCGATTGGCCACGCGAGCAGCCATCTGAGCCGCAGCAGTCCCTCCCAATTGAACGGGTGCTTGAGTCATCCGCCGCGGCCCCGCCGTCGGTGGGCACGCCAGCTCAATTTGCCCCGCCTCCCCCAACGCCCCAAGTGGACGAAGGCCTGTCCTTCAGCTACACGGTGTCCCACGATTTGCGAGCGCCCGTGCGGGTGGTGGATGGATTCGCCCGGATCCTGAAAGAGGACTACAGCCGGCATCTGGATCGGATCGGGAACGACCATCTCGATCGGATCCTGTCAGCCGCTGCGCGCATGAACTCGATGATCGACGCCATGCTGTCGCTGGCCCAGTTGTCCACTCAGCCCCTGGCACGCCAACCCGTCAACTTGAGCCAGTTGGCTGGATACATATTGGACGATCTTCGAAGGGCCTTCCCGGAACGGGAGGTGAATGTGCAGATCGATGCCGACCTGCAGGTGATGGGAGACCCGACGCTGCTGAGGCTCGTGCTTGAGAACCTGCTGTCCAACGCTTGGAAGTACACGGCCAAGACGGCGGTGGCGCAGATCCAACTGTCGTGCAGCGTGCAGGGGCAGCGTCGGGTCTTCGAAGTACGGGACAACGGTGCCGGTTTCGACATGCGCTCGGCAGACCGCCTGTTCGGGCTGTTCCAACGCCTCCACAGTGCCAACGACTTCCCTGGCACGGGGGTGGGACTCGCCTCAGTTCAACGCATCGTCAGGCGCCATGCCGGCGAGATCTGGGCGGAGTCGGCGCCTGGCCAAGGCGCGCGTTTCTGCTTCACGGTCGGGACTTGAGCGGCTGGACGATCAGAAGATCAGGCCGACGCGTCCCCGTTGCCAGCAAGCTCCTCGACCGCCTGCACCAAACGCTCTGCCTGCGCTGCGACGGAACGCCCCTCGACACCCGCCATCTTGCGCAACCGGGCCAAAGCTTGGCCCCTGGTCAGAGAGAAGCGGTGCATCATCAACCCCACTGCCATGGGCACCACCGAAGACAACACAGCCGCGTCGTCCACGGGCGCTGAAGACAGAGACTGCGCCGCCGCCCGGGCCTGCTGGCGCATTTCCTGTGCACGAGCAAACGCAGCGTCAATGGTGGGAACGATCTGACCCACCTCCAGCGGCTTGACAAGGTAGGCCAAAGCACCCAGCGCCTTGACCTTGGCCACGGTCTGTTCATCAGAGAAGGCAGACAGGAAGACGAAGGGCGTGTGGCCGACATCCCTGAGGTATTCAGCCACGTCGAAGCCTGTCTTGCCTTCCATCCGGATGTCCAGCAGGGCGATGTCCGGGCGGTGCTGCCGTGCCAGAAGGATGGCCTCGTCGCCGTTGTCCGCGTCAATCACCTCGTAGCCCGCCTGCGACAGACCATGGGTCACCATCGCCAACACCAGCCGGTCGTCATCGACGACGAGGATCTTTCCCTTTGTCTCCATGGCTTGATTATCGTCCTGGAGCAGGAAGCCTGGCGCGGTCAACCGCTGGGCGGACCTGAGCGCTCATCAGCCGTCTTTGCGCACGGCGGGTGGCCTCAGCACCACGCGTGCGACCACCTCGTCGCCCACCTGGCGAAGAGAAAACTCTGAAGCTCGGCGGGGCAGTAACGCACGCACAAGGCCCAGGCCGCTGGCTCCAGAGGCCACGCTGGCGGGATCAAAGCCCTCCCGCAGGCGACCGCGGCTTGCGATTTCCAGAGCGACGTCTGCAGCTCCCGCCGTGAACCGGCAGCTCACCGGGAACTCGGCGCCATGCTTGATGGCGTTGGTCAGCAGCTCATTGGCGGTCAGAGCCACGGGGATGGATTCCGCCTCCGGCAGGCGCCAGCGCTGTGGTTCTTCGCCCGCGACTTGGACCTCAATGGGGTGGTGGAAGGTCTTCTGCACAGAGGCAGCCACCGCGGTGACCAGCCCCGCAAGCCCGACTGGGCCACTGGTGCCCACCTGCAGTCCGTAGACCTGCGCAATCGCCTGCAACTGGCCCACGGCATCGGCCAAGATGGGAGCAACCTCAGGGAAGCGCGAAGAGGCCTGCTGCAGCAGACCCGCCACCCCTTGCAGGTTGTTCTTGATGCGGTGATGAACCTCTTGCACCAGCATGCCTCGCTGAGCAATGGCAGCGTCAAAACGTTCCTGCTCAGCCACTCGAAGATCGGTGACCTCTGTGGCCACAAGGAGGATCTGTTGCTGTTGGACCACGCCCGAGTCGTCGTCTGCGTGCGCTGAGACGAGTCTCATGTCCCACACCCGCGGCGCTGAGCCCGGCGCGCCCGAGCGCGTCACTTCTCTGCGCACCCCGGTAGGAAACTCGCACGCCAACTCCAGGCTGGCCCGCAGATCGGCGACCCCCTCCGGCGCGAGGGTGCTTTGCCACCGCTCTGGAGGCCTGCCGCTCAAGTTTTCAAGCGATCCCCCGAGGAACTCCGCTGCAAGTTGGTTCAGCTGCAACAGGCAACATGAGGGCCACTCGAACAGCGCCATGGCCATCGGGGCCGTCTCCAGCACCCGTTGCAGCGAAGCCTGAGCGCGCCCCTCGCGCAGGATGGACGGACTGTGGTCCGACACCGCGCAAACACTGACGAAGACCGGACGTTCAGGATCGTCAGACTCACCGCAGGGCACCGATGCCACAAGAAGCGAGCGCGATATCCCGTCGGCACGGCGCCGCAGTGTCGTGGCCTCCACGGTCTCGGAGCACTTGCCTGCCAAGACTTGCTCCAGCAGGCGTGTCCTCTGGCCGGGCGCTTCCATCAGCCACGCCCCAACGGTAGAGCCGGTCAGTTCCTCTGCTGTACACCCGATCAGGTAAGCGGCGACTGAATTCGCGGCAACGACCGAGCCTTGGCGGACCTCCAGAACTCCCATTCCAGCCCTGCCAGCCAGAAGCGTCACCGCCGCAACCCTGTCCATCGTGACGGCACAAGGCGGTGGGCCCGCCACCGGCGGCGTCTCAGGCTTCAAGCTCGCGGGCGGAGACGAGAGCCGACAGCACGGCCCGGTTGACATTTGCAACGGTCACTGAGAGCCTGTCAGCCAACTCGCGCACGTCGACGAAGGAAGACCTCTCAATGGCCGTCATCAGCGCCAGGTGTTGGTCGTAGGGCCCACCGGCCCCCAGCAAGGACACCTGCACACGGGACGGCATGGGCACATGCTCCAGCAAATCCTCAAAAGGCTGGCGCAACATCTTGTCCAGCAAAGAGAAGACCCCACAGATGAACATCTCACCGCGCAAGTCCTCCTGCCCTGTGGCAATCGCCAGTTCCTCCATGATGAATCCGCGGCGTACAGCCAGATACAGCAATGGACGGGAACCTGCGTCCTCGGTGGCCGACACCAGGAGCAGCGCGAGCCAGCGCTTGAGCCGCAGGTGGCCCAGCAACATCAAGGCGTGGCGGAAGGACGTCACCTCCACCCGCAATCCGAAAGCGGCGGAGTTGATGAAGCGCAGCAGCCGAAACGCCAGTGTGGGGTCGGCCTTCAAGACGCGCTCCATCCGGTCAAAGGATTCCTGCTGGTCGACCAGGTTCATCAATTCGATGATGCCCTTGAGCCCGGGTGCCACACCGCCACGGGCTAAGGGCACCGCCTCATCCACAGGCCAGCCAATGACGGCCGTGGCCCCCGAAGTGAAGGCGAGGTCCACCTCCGCGACGGTTCGCGCGCCGTCGATGTAGGTTTCGTAGGCCCTGCGGCCCAAGGAGGAGGGTCTGTCGATGCCCAGATCCTCGTCCGCCGCATCGGCGATCAAGGCTCTAAAGCACTTCATGAGGGATGCGGGCAGCGTCGAAACTGCTCTGCCCTTGGCCACCAGCGATACCTCCTGCGTTTGAAGGTCCTGAAAATACCGCGCCCGCGATGGGTCTGTGCTCATGAACGAAGGGACTTCCACCCCAAAACGCTCGGGGGGTTGGAAGGCCAGAACCTGGTCCAACAGCGATTCGCTGGAGATATTCAGGAGGAGGGACAGGCTCGCGCCGCGCTTGGACCCGGAAGCTTCCGGAAACTCCGTCGCCAGCACCCGCAGCAACTCCGCGCCATCAGGTGGCGCGTCGGATCTGACCGGCATCAGGGTCAGCCGCAGACCAGAGGCACTCCGATGACTGTCCACCACCGGCATGTAGCCGAGGAAGATCTGGGCAAACAAGGGCGAATCTCGCATGAAGGCCGCGTGTTGGTCACGCTGACCCCATAGACGAAGGAATCAGCGGATGTGCTCGAAAAGCGACATTCTCTGCACCATCGAATACGCTTTCAGCGCTGCATCGTAACCTGTTTGCCGACTCTGAAACTGTGTCACGGCTTGGGCCATGTCCAGGTCCTCCGCCGCCGAGCGGGCTGACTGCGCCGCCAAACGGCCATCGGCCAGGCGGCCGTCCAGGCTGTCGGTGTGTTCCATCATCCAGCCCAACCGGGATCGCATGGTCATCAGGTTGCCCATGGTGGAGTCCAGATCGCGCAGCCCGTCGTGCACCGTCTGCGCCTCCTGGGCGCCTGTACGGCCGGGGGCCTCCAGCGCGGCAGCCACTCGGTCGATCGTATCGAAGGGGGTCAGAGTGCGGGTGGATGGCGCAATCGTGAACTGGTCTTTTCCGGGGACGGGTGTGCCGCTCAGAGTGACTGAGACGCCATCGAATTCAAGGGCTTGTCCAGAAACAAAGGGGCCATTGCTGACTACCGTGCCGTCGGCCCGCTCGACCGACACCGTGAACCCGGCGGTAGCGTCACCCGAAAAACTCAACGTGTAGCCCAGCCCCGTCACATCGGCCGCGGAGGTTACCCGTCCGGCGTCAATCCACATCCGAGTCTGGTGATCGGCAGCGTTGACGCCCGTGAAAGTGGAGACGAACACTCCGTTACCCGTGGGCGCCTGCATCCAGGTGGCCGCACCGTCGACGGAAACGGGCAAGGCTTCCGCAGGGTCGGCGGCCATGCTGCCAGCAGTCCCCTTGAATTCGACACCGTTAGCACCTTGGACAAAGGGAGCTTGGGCACCTCCCAGGCCGGCGAAAAGGTAACCGCCATTGCCATCTTGTTGATTGGCAATGCCCAGCAGTTGCTGTCGCAAGCCGCGTAACTCTTCGGCGATCGCCTTGCGGTTGGCATCTCCTGCGGCCGCGTTGCCCGCCTGGACCACCAACTCGCGCACTCGCTGCATGAGGTCCACGGCACTGCCGAGCGCCGATTCCGACTGGGCCATGGCCTGACGGCTGGTCTCGAGCGCGCGTTGGTTGGCTTCGAGCCGGCTGTCTCTTGCGAGGGCCCGCTCGGCGCTGGCCGCCAGCGTCGGGTCGTCGCTGGGCCGGGAGATGCGCTTGCCGCTGGCGAGCTGCTCATGCGAAGCCTGCAGGGCTTGCTGGCGGCGCTGGATGAGTTCGACTGACCGGTCGAACTGGCTGGCAGTGGAGATTCTCATGGCGAGTCTTTCAGAGCCTCATCACACTGCTGCGGCTTGCAGCAGGGTGTCGAAGATCGACTGCGCCACCTGCAGCACCTTGGCCGAGGCCTGGTACGCCTGCTGAGCCTGGACCAGCCGGGCCGCTTCTTCGTCAAGATTCACGCCATCCACGGCTGACCGCCTCAATTCCGCCTGATCAGCCACCGCCGTGGAGATGTCCGCAGCCGTGGTGGCCCCTTGGACGCGGGTACCGATGTCGGCCAGCGCTGAAGCGTAAGCGTCGGTGATCGCCGCACCGCCCTGACCGCTGGCGGACTGGCCTACAAATGCCGTATCGGCCAGAGAAGCCAATGCCAGCGCATTGCCATTGTTCTGTCGGGTCTGGGTGGTGGCGGATATGACGAAAGCGTCTCCCGTGAAGCTGCCAGCTGGCGCTTCAGGGCGACCGGCCAAGCTGATCTCGACGCCCCCGAGCAGCAAGGGCTGACCAGGTGTCCAACTCAACGAGCTGACGCCATCGACAGGTGGGGTGACGCTCAAGGTGTTGGGCGACGTGAAGCGAAGCTCCACGCTGGACGTCGCTGTCGCGGCAACCAGTGCAGCAGAAGACTCCATCACCCGCAGGCCGGCAATTCCACCGCTACCGCGGTTGGTGGCCGCGCGATCGGCCACCACAGGAGTGGCTGCCGCCAGTTCATCGGGCCGGGTCAACTGCCGGCGCATCGCGCCAGCGGCGTAGGTCACCGGCTGCAGGAGGAAGCGATCCTCGGTGCTCAAGGTCGCTGGAATGCTCAACCCAAATCCCAGTGTATCGGCTTGGTTTGCGGAGATCGGTGCGCCGCCCTGGGACGACTGCAACATCCAATCGTTGGACACCTTGTCGTACGCCAAGGTGTACTCCGCTGCCTGCAACTTGGACGGGTCTTGCACTGTCAAGGTGGGCGCGTCATTGCCTTTGTTGGTGGCAGCCGGCCGCACCATGTTCAAGGCGCCCGCTGCGGTCGCGTCGTGGAAGTCGAAGAAGACGTCTGCACCAGGCCGCCCAGCCAGGTCCAGTCCCAGGGACTGTTGTCGATTGACCGCCCCAGTCAGGCTGGCAGCCATCTGACCCATCAGAGCCCGAGCGCGAACCAGGTCCTCGTTCTGGAACTTCAGCAAGCCTGCAAGGTCGCCACCTCCGAGAAAGTCGCTGTCGATCATCCGAACACCAGCACCGTCCTTCATGGCCAGAGTCGAGCGGGTGGCATCTGCGGGGTCGGCCACGACGGCCAGCGCGCGGGCATCACCGCCCATGACCAAGGGCCGGCCATCGCCCACAAACACCGACACCGAGTTATCAGGAGAGAAGACGGTCTTGATCTGGACCTTCTCGCTGAGTTGGTTCAGCAGCCTGTCGCGTTCGTCCAGGAGATCGTTGGGGGCTCCTTGCGATCCGCTGAATGCGACGACCTTCTGGTTCACCTGCGCCAGGCTTTGCGCCAAGGAATTGATGCGCTTCACGCCATCGCCCAAAGCAGCTTGGATGTCAGTCTGTATGGCGTCCATGGCTTTGGATGCACCGGTCAGACGGGTGGCCACCTCGTCGGCGCGGGCCAAGACCGCCTGGCGAACCGCATCATCGGCGGGACGACTCGCCAGATCGGTCATCGCGTTCAAGAACTGCCCTGCCGCGTAGCCCACGCCGGTCTCACCGGGTCGGAAGACGTCTTCCAGTTTCTGCAGTGCTGACAGCCTGGCCTGGTCCATGTGGGCACTGGACTGGGCGCTGGCAGACTCCTTGGCCAGGAATTGGTCGTGCGACCGGCTGACGCCCTTGACGTCCACGCCAAGACCCAGGGAACCCGAAGAAGTGGACCGAGAAGTGGCTGTTGCCAACTCGACCCGCTGGCGTGAATATCCCGCCACGTTCGCGTTGGCAATGTTGTTGCCGGTGGTCTGCAGCGACGTGTAGTTCGCCGCCATGGCGCTGGCGCCAATGGAGAGCAGGCCGAAAGCGCTCACGACTCGGACCCCTCAAGCCACGGCACGCTGCAGACGCAGCGTGGTGTTGATCACGCGGGAGAGCTTTTCGGCATACGCGGGATCCGTGGCGTAGCCGGCGCGCTGTAGCCCCTGGGCGAAAGCCGTGGCGTTCTGGCCGCCAGCCATCACCTGCGCATAGCGCGGGCTGTCCTTGATGAGCTTGGCGTAGTCAGCGAAGGACTCGGCGTAGCTGCCGTAGGCGCGGAACTGCGCCTTGACGCGCTGCGGCTTGCCGCCCACGTACTCCGTGGTCCAGACTTCTGCCGTGGGCCCCTTCCAGTTGCTGCCCGCCTTGATGCCGAACAGGTTGTAGGCCGGGCTTCCGTCGGCGTGACGGATCTCCTTGCGGCCCCAGCCCGTCTCCAGGGCCGCCTGCGAGATCATGAACTCAGCGGGGATGCCAGTCTGCGCCTGGGCAGCCTTGGCGGCTTGCGTGTGGTGCTGCACGAAAGTGGCTGCAGCCGTCTGCGGGATGCGCACCTCGGGCGCAGGCTGGTTGGCCGACTGCAGAGGCGCCGGTGTGGGGTTGGCTGTGTCTGCGCGAGGGATCGGGCCTGGGTTCAGACCCATCTGCCGCTCCAGCTGCTTGGCGATGATGTCCGACAGGCCACCGGGCATGCCCGCCATGCGGGTGGCCAGCTGGCTGTCGAGCATCTCGGTGCCGAGCTTGGAGCCCTCGTTGTCGAACATGCCGGTGGCCAACGTGGACGCCCGCATGCTCTTCATCAGCTCCTGCATGAAGAGGGATTCGAACGCCTTGGCCGCTTCGCGGGCAGCCCCTTTCGGGTCGGCACCGGCCTTGAAGCGCAGGGCGTCCAGAGACCGGACGTCGGCGCTGAGGGTGTTGTTGGGAGCCAGGGCCATGGCGCAACCTCAAATGACCTCGATTTCGGCCTTGAGCGCACCGGCACTGCGCATGGCCTGCAGGATCGCCAGCAGGTCCTGCGGGGTGGCCCCCAGGGCATTGAGCGCGCGCACCACATCGGCCAGCTTGGCACCCACCGGCAACTGCATCAGCGCCCCACCTTGCTGGGTGATGGTGATGTCGGCCTTTTCCGTGACGGTTGTCTGACCCTGCGAGAAAGGTGCAGGCTGGCTGACCATCGGGGTGGAACTGATGGTGACCGACAGGCTGCCGTGCGCCACGGCACAGGCCCCCAGCGTCACGCTTTCATTGAGCACCACCGAGCCGGTTCGCGCATTGAGGACGACCCGCGCGGCAGGCCTGGCCAGTTCAATGCTCAGGTTCTCGATGTCGGCCAGAAAGCCGATGCGCTCCCCGGGGTCGGCGGGCACCGCCACGGCCACTGTGCGCCCATCACGCGCTGAAGCCACGCCCGGACCCTTGGCGGCGTTGATGGCCTGCGCCACCATGCGGGCGGTGTTGAAATCGGCCGCGTTAAGGCCCAGCTGGATGCTGTTCCCCTCCAACAGCGGCGTGGGCACGGAAGCCTCCACCGTAGCGCCTTCGGGAATGCGACCAGCGGACAGGTGGTTGATCTGCACCTTGGAGCCGCCCGCTGAAGCCCCGGCGCCGCCCACGATCAGGTTGCCCTGGGCCATGGCGTAGATGCGCCCGTCAGCGCCTTTGAGCGGCGTGGCGATGAGCGTTCCACCGCGCAGGCTCTTGGCGTTGCCGAGCGACGAGACGTTGACGTCAATCGTCTGTCCGGGCTGAGCAAAAGCGGGCAACTGGGCCGTCACCATCACGGCGGCCACGTTGCGCAGTTGCATGCTGGCACCCGCCGGGACCGTGACCCCCATCTGCTGCAGCATGGCCTGCAGGCTCTGGGTGGTGAACGGGGTCTGGGTGGTTTGGTCGCCAGTGCCATCCAAGCCGACCACGAGGCCATAGCCCGTGAGAGCGTTGCTACGCACGCCCTGGATGGACGCGACTTCCTTGATACGCGTGGCGTGGGCCTTGGCGGGCCACATCACGTTCAAGGCCAGGAACAAGGCGATCATGAGGGCCGCCACAAACCCAAGCCTGGGGGCACCCGATCGGTCCACCGACTGCGATCCTGAGGAAGTTCCCCGCGCGAGCTTCAGGCCCTGTGCAAGGGCAACACGAAGACTGGGCAGGGAGGTCAAAACTTGGCTCATGGGGGCTTCTTTCATGGGGTGATGCCCGAACATTCGTGGCGCACCGCCTGTCGACCGATTCTGAGAAAACTTCAGATCGGCAGAACGTTCAAGAAGAACCGGGAAAGCCACCCAATTCGATTGGCGTCGGCTGCAGGGCCGCGGCCCCGGTGCTGAACGCGCACGTTGGCCACCATGGCACTGGCCACTGTGTTGCCGGGCTGGATGGTGCGAGGGTCCACCTGGCCTGAAAAGCGGAGCACGTCGACGTTGTCGTTCACGCCAATCTGCTTTTCTCCGGCAATTTGCAGGTGCCCGTTGGGCAGCACCCCAGTCACGATCACAGTGATCATTCCGGAGAAGTCGTTGGTGTTCTCGGTGGCGCCCTTGCCTGCGAAAGTGTTGCTGGAAGTGCCGGAAATGGAGGCGCGGTCCAGAGGGCTGGTCTTGACCAGCGGCACGGCCTTGATGGAGCCGTCCAGGGTGCCCGACTTGTCGACCGAGCTGTTGCTCGACTGGCTGGCCGACACCTTCTCCACGATGCTGATCGTCAAGGTGTCACCCACCAGCCGCGCCCTGTGGTCCTCGAACAAAGGTCGGTACTGCGAGACCTGGAAGATGGCGCCGTTGTTGGGGGGAGCCTGCAAGACCGGAACCGCCTGCACGGGCCGCGTGTCGGCCAGATCAACCTTGGGCGGGGCATTGAAGGTGGCGCAGCCGACCAGCGACAAGGCTATGGCTGCGGTAGCCCCCAGGCGCGAGGCGCGACCGGCGGTGACAGCGCGAGCGCAGCGGCAGACTGCGTGGATGAGCGTGGAATTCATGGAGGTGCCCCGATCACATCTGCGACAGCTTCTGCAGCATCTGGTCGCTGGTCTGGATGGACTTGGAGTTCATCTCGTAGGCCCGCTGCGTGGCGATCATGGAGACCAGTTCCTCCACCACGTTCACATTGCTGCCCTCCAGGAAGCCCTGGCGCAGCGAGCCGTGTCCGTTGGCCCCAGGCGCCCCGGCATTGGGTGTGCCCGAGGAGGCGGTCTCCGCAAACAGATTGCCGCCCAGGGGATCCAGCCCACCGGGGTTGACGAAAGTGGCCACTTGAAGCTGGCCCACCGTCTGGGGCTGGGCCTGTCCTTGGAGGGTGATGGCCACCGTGCCGTCCTTGGCAACGGTGACGCTGCGGGCCGCAGCGGGGATGGTGATGCCAGGCTGCACCGTGTAGCCCGCACTGGTGACCATTTGCCCGTTGCTGTTGAGCTGAAAGGCACCGTCACGGGTGTAGCCCGTGGTGCCATCAGGCAGCTGCACCTGGAAGAAGCCCGCACCTTCGATGGCCACATCGAACTGGCCAGAAGTCTGTGCCAGCGTGCCCTGAGAGAAGTTGCGCGAGGTGGCCGCCGCCCGCACCCCCAGACCAATCTGCAGGCCTGTGGGCAGCTGGCTTTGCTCGGAGGTGGCTGCGCCGCTCTGGCGCAGGTTCTGGTACATCAAGTCCTCGAACACCACGCCCGAGCGCTTGTACCCGTTGGTGGCCACGTTGGCCAGGTTGTTGGCAATGGCGTCCAGCTTGGTCTGCTGGCCTTCCATGCCGGTCTTGGAAATCCACAGTGATCTGATCATGGCGGCCCTCCTGTCAAGGCGTGGAACCGATGATCTGCGGAACTTGAGACCGACCAGACGTGGAAAAGGGCCGTGATCGGCCCTCTTCTCTTGGTCTGCCTGGACGCTGGCCATGGCGGGCCAGGGCACCGCCACAGCTTGGATACCCAGTTCAGGTGCCCGCGCTCACTGCTGGGTCAGCAGCTTGGTGGCCGACTGTTCTTTCTGTTCCGCGGTCTGCAGGGCTTTCATCTGCTGCTCGAACTGCCGCGCCGCAGCGATCATGGCCACCATGGATTCGATGGCGTTGACGTTGGAGCCCTCCAAGGCACCGCTTTGCAGCCGAGCGGCCGGGTCGGCCGCGAGGTCGCCCTCGGCCGCTCGGAACAGGCCGTCGGTGCCGCGTTGAAGCAGCGCCTCGGGGGTCACGAGCTTGAGCTTGCCCACAGGCTGCGGGCGCTCGCGGCCCACTTTGGCCGACACTGTGCCATCAGCGGCGATCTCCACCACCGCATTCGCAGGCAGGGTCAAGGGTCCTCCGTCGCCCACCACGGGCCGGCCTTGCACATCGGTCAGCAAGCCTTCGGCGTTGACCTCTAGCGCACCGGCGCGGGTGTAGGCCTCGGTGCCGTCCAAGGCCTGCACGGCAAGCCAACTGTTGCCCTTCACGGCCACGTCCAAGGGCCGGCCGGTGGTCTGCACCACGCCCGGCGCATTGCTGTAGCCCACCGTGGACTCCAGGGCGTAAACCCGGGTGCTGGCGCCATCGCCGCGCACCGGTACCGCGCGAAACGCGGTCAATTCGGCCCGAAATCCATTGGTCGAGGCGTTGGCCAGGTTGTGTGACGTCACTTCCTGGCGGTGCATGGTGGCCTTGGCGGCCGCCATGGACAGGTAGATCATGCGGTCCATCAGCTCAACTCCAATCCTGAGGTTGCGCCTGGCCGTGCGGCATACGTGGCCGGCGTCCGCTCTCGCTTCTCAGACATCAGTCATTCCAGCCTTGGTAATCAGCGCATGTTCAGGAAGGTCTGGGTGACCTGGTCCTGCGTCTTGATGGACTGCGCGTTGGCCTGGTAGGTGCGTTGCGCGGTGATGAGGTTCACCAGCTCAGCCGTCAGGTCGACATTGCTCTCCTCCAACGCACCCGCGACGATGTCGCCAAGGTTGCCAGTGCCAGGGACATCCATCACTTTCGAACCCACGGCCTGGGTCTCTCTCCAGGCGTTGCCACCAACGGACTGCAGGCCTTGAGGGTTGCGGAAACTGGCCACGGCCAGTTGGCCAGTGGAGCGGTCCTGGCCGTTGGTGTACTTCGCAGTCAGGATGCCCTTGTCATTGAAGGAGAAACCCGACAGTGTCCCCACCCCGTAACCGTTCTGCTCAAGTTTGCTGATGGTGTAGTCGCCGGCCTGCTGTCCCGCTCCCGTGAGGTTGAGCTTGAGATCGCCAAACGTGTACTTGATGCCGCTGGCAGTCACTGCAGCCGTGTTCAAAGCCGTGTTCAAGTCATCGGCCGCGACGTCCAGGATGGCCTGATCGGGAGAACCGGCAGTGCCACCACTCTTCAGCGGAGGCCCAGAACCATCGCCGCTGGTGAACTCGATGGTGTCGATAGGCACCGCCGGATCCGTGGGATTGGCCTTGGGAGGCACGTTTTGGCCATTGGCGGTCACATAGACCTCCCATTTGTTGGGCTCAGTCTTCTTGTAGAAAGTGCTGATCTCAACCGATTGGCCCGCCTGATCAAAGACCTTGATGGAAGCCGAATAGTTGAAGCTGTTGCCATCGTTTTGGTCAAACGCAGCAACGCTCTTCACCGTGTCCGAGCTGTCCAGGTTCACCGACTGGATGACCGAATCGGTGGTTTTTTGGGCCAGTCGCGCGTCGGGAATCTTCAATTCCTGCAACTGACCTTTTCGTATGGCCCCTGTTTCGTCTGCTCCAAAGCCAAGAAGCCGGGCACCCTCGTTGGTGACAATCCAGCCCTCCTTGTCGGTCTTGAACTGCCCGTTGCGTGTGTAGAGCGTGGTCTTGGTGGCTTCCTGCCCCTCGGCTTGGTTCGAGATCTGAATTTGGAAGTAGCCGTCGCCGTTGATCGCCAAATCCAGGTTGCGCCCCGTGGTGGAGATGCTGCCCTGGGTGTGGTCCTGCGTCACGGCGGCCAGGCTGGAACCGATGCCCGCGCTGCGCTGGCCGCCGGCGGCTTCGGCGTACAGATCAGAGAACTCGGCGCGAGACGACTTCGCACCAATCGTGCTGGCGTTGGAGATGTTGTTGGCGATCACCTCCAGGTTGGTTGCGGCAGCACTCAGACCAGACAAGCCTTGTTGAAAACTCATGATCGTTCCTTCAGTTGTTGAACGTGACTACGAGATGTATTCGGAGGAAACTTGATGCGCGGCGAGGAGATGTTCAGGACCAAGCCTTTACATTGGTCAAGGGCGTAGCGCCGGTGCGCAACAGCTGCAGCACCAGCCCGTCAGGGCCGGCCACCACGGCGCCCACCCGGTCGGCCGACTGCGTGGTGGTCCTCACAGCCTCGGTGCCGATGCGGGCGTTGACGCGGTAGGTCAGCCCAGCAGAGTCCGTCCCTTCAGGCACCGGCCACTGGAAGGCTCTGCGGCCCGAGGCCTGGGCCCCCAGGTCCAGCTGGCCGATGACGCGGCCCGCGGGCGACAGCACATCCACCGAGACAGCGTCGGCCGGACCGGCAAGCTCGAAAGCCCCCACGCCCTTGCCATCCTCCACGGCCAGCGTGCTGCCGGCAGTCCAAACCTGCCGCCCCACCATGCCGGCACCCTGCAGGGTCTGCGCCTGCAGGAACTGACCGGACATCTTCTGCAAGGAGGCATCGAGCTTGTCCAGGCTGCCGCTGGTGTTGAGGTTGGCCAGTTGAGCAGACAACTTGTCGGTCATCGCGGCCATGGAGGTGTTGAGCTTCTCGATGCCCGCCACGGTGTTGATCTGCGCCATCTGCGAGGTCAACTGGGCGTTGTCCATCGGGTTCATCGGGTCCTGGTTCTTCAACTGGGTCACCAGCAGCTTGAGGAATCGGTCCCCCGACTCCTCGTTGCTGGTGGCGATGGCACTCTTGCCGCCAGCTGCGGCAGCAGCCGTGTCAGTGAGAGATGGCAGGGCGGAAAGTGCGCTCATGAGTGACCTCAGGTCGGTTCATTGAAGGGTTCATTGCGGGCGATGACGTCGCTTCAGCACGATGCGAAACCGCCTCACTGCCCCATCTGCAAGGTCTTGAGCAACAGGCTTTTGGCCGTGTTCATGACCTCGACGTTGTTCTGGTACGAGCGCGAGGCCGAGATCATGTTGACCATCTCCTCGACCGCGCTCACGTTGCTGAAGGTGACATACCCTTCGCCATCAGCGGCGGGGTGCTTGGGGTCATGCACGCGGCGCCCGGGCGATTGGTCCTCACGGACGGTGCTGACCCGCACCCCCGCCGAGCTCTCCGGGCCCAAGGCCCCGCCCGCGCCCATCAGCTCGGTCTGGAAGACGACCTGGCGGGCCTTGTAGGCTTTGCCGTCCGGGCCCGCCACCGTGTCGGCGTTGGCCAGGTTGGAAGCCACCACGTTCAGACGCTGGCTTTGCGCGCTGACTGCGCTGCCGGCCACGTCGAATATTCGGAACATGCTCATGGTTCAGGATCCTCAGCCGCCGCTGTGGCTCTTCATGGCGTCGAGCATGGTGCGCACGCTGCCGTTGATGAAGCGAAGGGTCGACTCGTACTTGACCGTGTTGTCGGCGAAGGACGCGCGTTCACGGTCCATGTCCACCGAGTTGCCGTCCAGATTGGTCTGGGCAGGCGTGGCGTACCGCAGCATGGCACCGGCCCGGCGGCTGGCATCAGAGCCCAAGCGCTGGGAACTGGCCTCGCGCAGGGCCTTGGCGAAATCGAAGTCACGCGCCACATAGCCGGGCGTGTCGGCATTGGCGATGTTGCTGGCGATCATGCGCTGACGCTCAGCCCTCATGACCAGGGCATCAGTCTGGAAGTTCAGCGCATCGGTCAGTCGGTTGATCATGTCAGGTGCCCTCTTCAGTTGGGCTTGGGTGGAGCGATTCTCGGCAGGCACGTCGACTTCAGTAGCCCGAAAAGACACCCCCTTCGCCCTCAAATCCAGCCCTGATGCTGAAGGCCACGCACTACATTGATGACTGTGAAAGTCCGATACCGCACTCCCCTGGCGCTGATGGCACTCTGTGTCGCGTCGCTGTTCGAAGCCCGAGCTCAGGCCGTGCTTGATCCGGCCTGGATCGCGCGTGCGCAGCAACAGGCCAGCGAGGCTGCTCGTGCAGCCTTTGGAGATCAGCTGCCGGTTCGGGCCGAGGTGATTCCCGGCGGATTGGACCCGCGACTGAACTTGGCCCCTTGTCAGAAGGTGGACATCTTCATACCTCCTGGGCTGCGCGCCTGGGGCCGCACACGGATCGGACTGAAGTGCCTGCAGGGGCCGGTGGCCTGGAATGTGACGATGCCTTTGACGGTCAGGCTGTGGGCGCCAGCCTTGGTGGCGGCTGCCCCTCTGCCTGCCGGCACAGTGCTGAAGCACACGCACTTGAAGATGGCCGAGGTGGATTGGGCGGAACGGGACTCACCGGTTCTCTTCCTTGAAACTGCGGCAGTGGGCCGCACGCTTGGCACCACAGTGCCTGCTGGCGCGCCCGTGCGTCAGGAACATTTGCGCAAGCGGCAATGGTTCGAAGCCGGCGACACGGTACGTATCCATGCGGTGGGAGCCGGCTTCGTCATTCAGGGCGAAGGCGTGGCCATCACGCCTGGCATCGAAGGGCAGAGCGCCCGCATCCGGACCGAGTCCGGGCGAACCATCACGGCCAACCCGGTGGGGCAGCGCCTGGCGGAGGTCTTGTTGTGAACAAAAGCCGTCCCCCTGAAGCACCCCGCATGCCATCAGGGCTAAAGTTGCGGCGTCCAACGTCCGATAGAGCGACACAAGGGGCGGCGCGTTTGCCCGAAGCCCCAAGGAGCACATCATGAAGATCGGCCCGTTCGAACCCAAGAGCGTCAACCCGCCCGTGGCGGGTGAGCGCAAGGCGGTTTCAGCCGCCCGCTCCGAGGCCACCAAGGGCAGCGCCGAAGTCAGCCTGTCTTCATTGGCGGACATGAAGGTGGACGCCCACGGCGAAGGCTCCTTCGACGCAGCCAAGGTCGAGCGCATTGCTCAGGCGATCCGTGAGGGCCGGTTCACCGTGAATGCGGGCGCCATCGCCGACCAGTTGATCGCCAACGCCCAGGAACTGCTCGACAGGACACCGCGCCCATGAGTTTGGTGAGCCCTGCCGCAGATCTCGAACAGCCTGTCCGGCAGGTGGAATTGCACCTCGCGGAGTTGCACGAGGCTCTGAAGACCGGGGACACGGGCGCTCTGGAGGCGGCCTCCTCGGCATTGCACCGAGCCCTGACGGGCGCCGTAGCGCACTTCAGAACTGCCGCGCAACAGGGCAAGGTGCCTGCACCACTGCGAGCCCGGTTGGCAACGGCCAGTGCTCAGGTGGCCGCTCAGCGGCAAGCACTGGCCCGGGCCACAGCTTCGCTGGACCGTGCCATCGATGTGCTGCTGCCGGCGAGTTCGCCCGTCTACGGCGCCAATGGCCAGGGCTCCAGGATGCCCCGCGGCGCTTCGCTCAGCGCGTGAAGCCGGCGCGCATGCGCGCGCAGTGTGCGAGACCAAGCGTCTTGACTGATCGTCTCGACCGATCGTCTCAACCAGGTGCCTCAAGCAAAAGAGCCGGCATGAGAGCCGGCTCTTTTGCTTTTGCAAGAGATTTCCACTTTCTTCACCATTCCTTCATGCGGGTGCGCAGGCGCGCAATCGACTGGCTGTGCAGCTGGCACACCCGCGATTCGGTGACGCCCAGCACGGCCGCGATCTCCTTGAGGTTCATGTCGTGCTCGTAGTACATGCTCATCACGTGCTGCTCCCGCTCGGGCAGCTTCTCGATGGCAGCCACCAGCGCCTCGCGCATCTTGCGGTCTGACAGGCGCCCCAGCGGGTTGGCCTGCACATCCACCATGTGCCGGTCGAGATAGTCTTCGTCGCCGTCATCGCCGGACATGTCCTCCAGATAGACCAGTTGGGTGCCGCGCACCTTGCCCAGGAGTTCCTGGTAATCGGCCAATTTCATGCCCATCTCGGCGGCGATCTCCGTCTCCGAAGGCGCTCGGCCGAGCTTGTGTTCCAGCTTGTGAACGGCGGTCTCGATCAGGCGCTGGTAGCGGCGGTCCCCGCGGCTCATCCAGTCGCTGCCGCGCAATTCATCCAGCATGGCACCACGGATGCGTTGGGTGGCAAAGGTTTCGAACTGAACCCCCTGGCTCGGATCAAACCGGCACAGGGCGTCGTTCAACCCGATCATGCCCACCTGGATCAAGTCGTCGATCTCCACATTCGCGGGCAGCTTGGCAATCATCTGATGGGCCAGTCGGCGCACCAGCGGGCTGTACTGCTTGAGCAAGGTGCCGGGGTCTAGCCGGCCTTTGGATGTGTACATGAGGCGTGCTCCTGGCCGGTCAGGACCGTGTACCCGAGGACGGCAGACCGGGTCCCTGCTGAACCCGCCATGAAAGCGCGGGACCGTCGCCGTCTTGCTCGAACTGGGCTGCCACCAGACGCTGCAGCCCCGCACCGGGGGCCTGGCGCGCTGGTGTGCGCTCATCAATGCTGGCCCAGTCATGCAGGGAGGCGCCGACAAACTGGTCGGCGCAGTCGCCCAGCGTCCGCGCGATGGCGTCGGCGCGGTCCGACCGGTCCGGAGCCAACATCACGAGATCAAAGCTCTTCCAACCTGTACGCTGCGCCAACAGCTTCACGCTGGCGTAGGCATGCTTGACGCTCTCTGGGTGATCGGCACACAGCACCACAGGCCTCAGCAGGCGCCCGGTGCACAAGCGAGCGAGGTCCGACGCGCTGGCATGCAGCAGCACGGCTTTGGCGTCGGGCACCAGTCGGGTCAGTTCGTCAAGCAACCGGGCAGCCGAACCGCGGGTGTCCACGAAGCGCCTTGGCAGCCCTCGCGCGGCCAAATAGGCGATGCTGGGCGACAGATGCTCAATGCACGGCGCCAACTCCAAGGCAGACATCTCGGCCGGTGGCGGCGAGGTCTCTCCTGCGTCCACCACCAGAGCCTTGCGGCCCTGCAGCGCCAGCACCGCCGTCAACCGTTCCACCGCCACGCCGCTGGCTTTCACATGCGGGTTGGACACCAGAGGCACCACCGTGCAGCCGGTGCGGGCGAACAGCCGGCGCAGACCATCGGCTTGATCCACCGTCCAACCGGTCTGGCTGTCAAGGACGTTCGTCATGGTGTGGTGTCCTCAGAGAGCGCCAGCTACGGGGTCCGCCACCGTCGAGCCGGCAAAGACCAGATTCACATCGGAAGGGTCCATGCGCCAGGCGGAAGAACCGGCGGCTCGCAAGGCCCGCTGCACGAGCGTGGCGCCTGACAAGCGGTGCCAGTCTTCCGGCACGCGTTGCCCGTTGGCCACCGCCACCACCTTCAGGCGGTGACGGATCAGCGCGTCCAGCGCCGGGCCCAGCTTGACCGCCTCGTCAACCTTGGTCAGCACCACGCCTTTGCATGCCGCGGAGCGGTAGGCGGTGACCACGTCTTCGATGGTCTCGCCCTGGGCGGAGGCATTGACCACCAGCAAGCGCTGGATGGTCGGATGCGACAGCATGTCCATCATCTCGGAGGTGCGCGCATCGCGCTGGGCAACGCCCGCGGTGTCGATCAACACCATCTTCTTGCCCGCGAGCAACTCCAGCAGGTCTTCGAGAGACGCCTTGTCATGCGCGGTGTGCACCGGCACCCCCAGGATTCGTCCGTAGGCCCTGAGCTGCTCTTGTGCACCCATCCGGTATGCGTCCAGCGTGATCAGCCCCAGATGGCCCGCGCCATGGCGGGCGGCGAAGGCGGCCGCGAGCTTGGCCGTGCTGGTGGTCTTGCCCACCCCAGTGGAACCCACAAGGGCCCACACACCGCCCTGGTCTTCCAGCGCCGCCTCACGCTCGGCCGTCTGCAGGTTGCGCTCCAGCACTGACGCTGCCCATGCGGATTCATCGCCCTCTGCGGGCAAGCTGGCCACCAGCTTTCGGGTGAGGGCCGGGGAGAAGCCGCTGTCCAGCAACTTCTGTGACAGCAAGGCCTGACGCGGCTGCCGCTGCAACTTCTCCATGAAGGCCAGGGCACCAAAGCGCTCCTCGATCAGCCCCTTCATGGAACGCAACTCGTTGACCATCTCGGCGCGCTCGCGCGCCAGGGCGACTGCGGCCATCGGGTCCGCGGCCGCAGCAGGCATCACATGCACGGCCGGACCTGGCGTGCGGCGTGGCGCATCGACGGTGCTCGATCCTTGGTCCGCCAAGGCGGCCTCGCGACGGATGGCGGCTGCCGCCGGGGCGACACGCTCGCCAACACGCGTCTGCTGGGATGGAGGAGCACTGGCCGCGGCAGGCTTGTCCGCAGCACCCGATGGCGCCGCGGCGGCTTCGAGCTCCTGGCGACGACGCCTGAGCATCCGCTCACGGACATAGTCCTGGAAGGACAGCGTGCTCATGGACAGCTGCTGAACGTCTTCCTCCACCCCCTGCCCGCCCGACTCTTCGCCTCGGCTGGTGTCGAAAGACGGCTCGAGCCGCTCGCGCAGGGCCGCCGCAGCGCGGCCCCAGGCGCTGTCCTTGTCCGCCGCGCGTCCGGTTGCGGCAGGCGCACCCGCGGCTTGCGGCGCAACCGCCGCGCGGGGCGTTGCGGGTACGGCCACCTTTTCGAACTCGTGGACGGCTTCAGGGGCCATCGCGAGCACCTCCACGCCCTCGGGGCACGGGCGGGTGGACAGGACGACAGCATCCCGGCCAAAGGCCAGGCGAACCTGCTTGAGGGCGTCGCGAGACGTGCGGGCGGTGAAGCGCTTGACGTTCATGCCGGGGCTCCGATGATGGATGCGATACGGATGGAATGGGTCTCAGGGATCTCGCTGTGCGAGATCACCCGCAGTCGGGGTGCTACGCGGCGCAGCAGCCGGGCCATGGCGGCGCGGATAGGGTCGGGCACCAGCAGGCAGGCTGGCAGACCCAGGTCCTCCTGGCGGCGCGAGGTCTCGGCCGCACTGCGGGTCAGGGTGTCGGCCACGCCAGGGTCCAGGGCGGCGCCGTGGGCGGAAGTCAGCGCCTGGGTCACCAGCCGCTCGAGTTCAGGCTCCAGCGCGATGACCTCCAGCTCCTTCACCGGGCCGTAGATCTGCTGCACGATGGCGGGGGACAGGTGCACCCGTACGCGCTGCGCCAGCTCGGCCGGGTCAGTGACATTGGCGGCGTGCTCGGACAGCGACTCGACGATGGAGCGCATGTCACGGATGTGCACGCCTTCTTCGAGCAGCAGCTGCAGCACCTTTTGCAGGGTCGTGACGCTGATCATCTTGGGGATCACGTCTTCGATGAGGTTGGGAGCAAGCTTCTTCACGTGGTCGACCAGGGCTTGGGTCTCGGTTCGGCCCAGCAATCGGGCCGCGTTCACTTGCATCAAGTGTGAGAGGTGTGTGGCCACCACGGTCGCGCAATCAACCACCGTAAAACCGGCCATCTGTGCGTTCTCGCGATGACGCTCCTCGATCCATACCGCCGGCAGCCCGAAGGCCGGGTCGGTGGTGCGCGTGCCGGGCAATTGCTGGGTCGCGCCGCCCGGATTGATCGCCATGAGCATCCCGGGATAAGCCTCTCCCTCGCCCACCACGGCGCCGCGCAGGGTCACCCTGTACATGCTCGGCTTGAGATCCACCAGGTTGTCGCGAATGTGTACGGCCGGCGGCAGGAAGCCCACTTCTTGAGCGAACTTCTTGCGCACACCCTTGATGCGGCCCAGCAGTTCGCCGTTGCGGGCCTTGTCCACCAGGGCGATGAGGCGATAACCCACCTCCAGGCCTAGCGAATCAACGGGGGTCAGATCGTCCCAGGTGGCTTCGGTGTTCGCGCTGGGGATGTCGCTCGCATCTCCTGTGCGGGCCGGCTCTGCGGGCTTGCGCTGGCGGCGGTGGGCCAGCCATGCCATCGCCCCCAATGCCGAGGCGATGAACAGGAACACGAAGTGCGGCATGCCCGGCACGAGGCCCAACGCACCGACGATGCCTGCGGTCACCCCGATGGCGCGCGGCGAGTCGAAGACCTGCGAGCGGATCTGGGTGCCCACGTCCTCATCCTTGCCGACGCGAGAAACGACCATGGCGGCCGATACGGAGATGAGCAGCGCCGGGATCTGTGCCACCAGCGCATCGCCCACGGCCAGCAGGATGTAGCTGCGCGCGGCTTCGCCGGCGGACAGGTCGTGCTGCAGCATTCCGATCAGAAAGCCGCCCACCACGCTGATGAACAGAATCAGCAGGCCCGCCACGGCATCGCCGCGCACGTACTTGCTGGCGCCGTCCATGGAGCCGAAGAACTCCGCCTCGTCGCCCACTTCAGCACGGCGGCGCTTGGCCTCTTTCTCGTCAATGATGCCGGCGTTGAGATCGGCGTCGATGGCCATCTGCTTGCCGGGCATCGCGTCCAGGGTAAAGCGGGCTCCCACCTCGGCGATGCGCTCCGCGCCCTTGGTCACCACGATGAAGT
>CAYSOD010000002.1:26672-31916 GCA_964432385.1 uncultured Rubrivivax sp. | reverse complement strand
CTCGGGCTCGCCCTGGAGGTTGGTGACAACGAAGCGCGGGTTGGTGCCTTGATCCAGTGCCACCCGCAGCGGCAAGGTCAAAGCTCTACTCCCTCACGGCGCGCGCGTTCCACGATGGCCGTGGGGATTGATCCGTCGTCCAGCACGACGTCGATCGTACGCTCACCCAGTTCAAGCCAGAGATCGGCAAGCAGGTCAAGTCGACGCCTTGCGGAATGACCGGGGCAGGTCGCTGATGATGAACAGATCAATATTGCCACCGCACTGAGACTCGTCCAGGCGCGATCCGAACAGGCGTGGCGCACGCCCGAAGTGGCGAAATCCCAGACGGCGGGTCATCTCGCGTTCGTTGGGGGTCAGACGCATGAAAAGACTTACATCACTTCGTGGGAGGTCAACGCCATCTTTGGTATCGGTGACGGACTCGTCAAGTTGCGCCGTCACCGCCGGCGGGTCAACAAGGGCGCCGATCCTGTGCTGTAGAGTCCACTGAAATCCCCATGATCAGTGAGCCCCACTGTTCGTACCTGACGGATGGACTGATCACATGCGCGTGACACTCATCGGCTGTGGCGCCATGGGCGGCGTCTTTGGCGCTGCACTGGCCCAGGGAGGTGCCCGTATCGCCTGTTTCGACCGCCGGCTCGAGGTGGTCGAGGCCATCAGGCACCAGGGCTTGCGTGTGAGTGGCGAGTTGGGGAACCGTCAAGTGCAGGCCGAAGCCTCGACAGACATCGACGAGCTGGGGAAGGCCGACCTGGCTCTGGTGCTGGTCGATGCCGCCAGCACGGCAAACGCCGCCGAGATCGCGCAGCGCTGCCTGGACCCCCATGGCTACGCGCTGACCCTGCAGAACGGCATTGGCAACGTCGAGGCGCTGCAGGCCCGCCTGGGCCGCGACCGCGTGGCCGCGGGCATCACCTACAACAGCGCGGCGAGCTTGGCCCCGGGCGTCGCGCAACACACCAATCGCGGCCCCACGGTGGTGGGTGAGGTCGCTGGCGCCGTGACGCCCAGACTGCGCCATCTGGCCGGCGTCTTTGCCGAAGGCGGCATCGACATTGAGCTGACCCATGAGGTTGAGGGGCACATCTGGAGCAAGTTCGTGCATAACTGCGCGATCAACCCGGTCAGTGCACTCACAGGGCTGCGCCCGGGCGAGATCTGGCGTCAAGAGGCCGGACGTGGATTGCTGGAGCACCTGCTGGACGAAATTCTCGAGGTGGTCCAACGTGCCGGTATCACCCTGCCCGAACGCGATCCACGCGCTGAAATCCTCGAGCATTGCCGCGTACGCTACAACCGACCGTCCATGCTTCAGCACATGCTGGCCGGTCGCTCCACCGAGATCGGATCTCTCAACGAAGCGTTGGTGTCCCGTGCTCGCGCCTTGGGTGTCGCGGTGCCCTTCAACGAAGCTGTTGTTCTCTTGGTCCGTGCCCTGGAGGCCAGCGGTGGCGGACGCGACCGCGAACTTGACGAAGCGGGGCTGGAAGCTCAGGCGCGCATGGAGCGGGTGGGCTGAGGCTGCGCTGCAACGCGGACACGCCCGATTCGAGGGGGCGCAGGCATCGTTCGGAACAGCGCCCGCAGCCTGGCCGGGAGTTCATCGTTCTTGCGGTCCTCTGCGGCCTCACGTGGGTTCACGGGGACTCCAGGGATTCCCGATTGGCAGGGGGGGCGTTTCACGGCAGCATCCTGTTGCATGAGCTCACCTAGCCCAAGCCCCAGCCCCAGCGCGGGCGTGCCGACGGCGCGCCATTTCATCGACGGCCTCCACGAGGCTGGCATCGACTGGCTGTTCTGCAACCTCGGCACCGATCATGTGACGCTGGTGGACGAACTGGCGCGGGCCGAGATGGAGGGCAGGGCGGCCCCGCGCGTGCTGCTGTGTCCGCATGAGAACGTGGCCGTGCACATGGCTGGCGGGTACGCGGCCCTGACAGGTCGCGGCCAGGGGGTGATGGTGCATGTGGATGCCGGTACGGCCAACGCCGCCATGGGCCTGCACAACCTCATGCGTGGTCGTTTGCCGGTGATGCTCATGGCCGGGCGCGCACCCTACGCGCTGCATGGCGAGCTGCCTGGTGCGCGTGACAATTACGTTCACTACGTGCAGGATCTGTTTGACATGGGCTCCCTGGTGCGGCCGTATGTCAAGTGGGAGTACAACCTGCCTTCCGGTGTGGTGGCCAAGGAGGTCATCCGCCGCGGACACACGCTGATGCACAGCGACCCGCCGGGGCCCGTGTACCTGACGCTGCCGCGCGAGACCCTCGCCGAGCCCGTGGCTGCCGGCCACGCACGCAGCTACCCAGCAGAGCGCTACGGCGCCGCGGGTTCGGGCACCGTGCCGCGCGACGCGGTAAGGGAGATCGCGCACGCCTTGATGGCGGCCGAGCATCCCCTGGTGGTCACCTCGTACCTGGGCCGTTCCGCCCAGGCGGTGCAGGCGCTGGAATCGCTGGCCTTGCTGTGCGGGCTGCGGGTGGTCGAGTCCAACCCGTCCTGGCTGTGTGTGGACCGGGCGTCGCCTTGTTTTGCTGGCTTCGATGCGCAAGCCCTGCTGCCGCAGACCGACCTGGGCCTGTTGCTGGATGTGGACGTGCCCTGGCTGCCGGGCGGTGCGCAGCCCCGGGCAGACTCGCGCTGGCTGCACATCGATGTGGACCCGGTGAAGAAGGACTTCCCGGTCTGGGGATTTGCCACCGACGGGCGCTGGCAAGCCGATTGCGCACTGGCCTTGCGCGACATCCAAGCAGCCGTGCTGTCGCTCGCCGACGACGCCTTCCATGCCCGTGTGGCGCAGCGAAAGTCGGGCTGGCGCGCCACCAAAGTGGCGCGCGCTGAGCGTACCGCTGCCGTAGCTGCAGACCCTGGCCAAACCGATGCCCTCAACCCGGCCTGGGTTTGCGCCGTGCTGGGGCGCCACCTGCGTCCACATGACGTGCTGGTCAACGAAGGCATACGCAACGGGCCCCACGTGCTGGCGCAGATCCCGAGAAGTCAGCCGCTCACCCTGCTGGGCGGCGCGGGTGGTGGCCTGGGCTACAGCGCCGGCATGGCCCTGGGGGCCCGGCTGGCCTTGCAGGACGGTGGCAACCAGGCCCGCGTGGTGCATGTGGAAGGCGACGGCGGTTTTCACTTTTCCACGCCCACCTCGGTGTATGCGGTGGCTCAGCAGTACCGTCTGCCCATCCTCAGCGTGGTGCTGGACAACGGCGGTTGGCAGGCGGTCAAGGAGGCTGTGCTGCGCGTTCATCCCCAGGGCCCTGCGGCGCAGTCCAACCAATTCCATGCCCGGCTGGAGGGCGAAGCGCGTCGCTTCGAGCAGGTGGCGCAGGCCTTCGGGGCCCACGGCGAGCACGTCAGCTGCCCCGAGGACCTCGAACCCGCGATCTTGCGCTGCCTGGCTGCGCTGGACGCGGGGCGCGCCGCGGTGCTGGTGGCTTCGGTGCGCAAGATCTGATAACGCTTGCTCCAGGCGTGAATGACCTTCATCGACCCGCAGCGCGCCCCACCTTCGACCCGTTCTCCCGCTTGACCTGACCCTCACGCAACCCACAAGGAGATCTTTCCATGCCTACTCGTCACCCCTCGTCGACGGCGCCCCAGCGCCTGACACGCCGCAACCTGCTCGCGGCCATGGGCGCGGCCCCTGCCTGTGCGGCGCTCGCGCCGTGGAGTGCCAGCGCGCAGGCGGCCTGGCCCCAGAAGGCCGTGCGCATCGTGGTGCCCTATGCGCCCGGTGGCGCCAATGACATCCTGGCGCGGCTGGTGGCCGAGAAACTCGCGCCGGTCTTGGGCCAGCCGGTGCTGGTCGAGAACAAGGCTGGCGCTGGCGCGGTGGTGGGTACCGACTTCGTGGCCAAGGCCGCGCCTGACGGCTACACCTTGCTGATGGCTGCCAGTGGTCCCATCGTGTTCAACCCGGCGCTGATGAGCAACCTGTCGTACGCACCGCTGCGCGATCTGGCGCCCATCTCCATGGCGGGCTCGTTTCCCATGATCCTGGCCGTGCGCGACGACTTTCCGGCCAAGACGTTTGCGGAACTGGTGGCCTACTCACGCGCCAACCCTGACAAGACGGCCTACTCTTACCCCTCAGCGTCGTTCCAGCTCGTGATGGAGCTGGTCAAGCAACGCACGGGCCTGCGTGCCCTGAACGTGCCCTACCAGGGCAGCGCGCCTTCGATCAACGCGGTGATGACGGGCGAGGTGCAGATGACGATGATCGATTCCGGCCCCATCGCCGCGCTCATCAAGTCCGGCAAGCTGCGCGCGCTGGCCGTCACCTCCGAGCAGCGCCTGGCCAGCTACGCCAACGTGCCCACGCTCAAGGAGCAGGGCGTGGACATCGCCGTCAACTTCTGGAGCGGACTGCTCGCCCCAGCGGGCACGCCAGCCCCGGTGCTGGCCAGGTTGCAACAGGAAATGGCCCGCATCATGGCGCAGCCGGATGTGGTGGACCGCCTGTCCAAACTGGACATCCGCCCGGTAGGCGGCAGCAGCGCTGACTTTGGCCGCACGATCGCGCAGGAGATCGAACTGTGGACCCAGGTGGCGCGTGCGAACAACATCAAGGCCAACTGAGCAACACGCCGCCATGACCTCGCGCCCACCGATGCCGATGACGCCGGCCACGCCCTTCGCAGCGCAGGACCTGCGTTGGGCTCTGACATGACGGGCGCGACCCGCATCGCGATCGCTGGCGCGGGCATCGGCGGGCTCTGCACGGCGCTGGCCCTGCGGCAACGTGGCTTTGCGGTGAAGGTGTACGAGCAGGCAGGGCTGCTGGGCGAGGTGGGTGCCGGACTGCAACTCTCGCCCAACGGCACACGGGTTTTGCGTGGGCTCGGCTTGGAGGCCGCGCTGCAGCCCTGGGTGTGCGAGGCCGCACGCAAGGAAGTGCGCCACTACGCCAGCGGCCGCCGCTGGAAGCTCTTCGATCTGGGGGCTGACTGCCGAGCGCGCTTCGGCGCCCCCTACTGGATGGTGCACCGTGGCGATCTGCACCGCGTGCTGTTGCAAGCGCTGCAGGCCGCAGACCCCCAGGCGGTGCAGCTCCATGCACGTGTGGTGGACGCCATCACCCAGGGCGAGACGGTGCGCTTCACGCTGGCTGACGGTTCACAGCGCGAGGCCCATGCGCTCATCGCGGCGGACGGCGTCCACTCCGCGCTGCGCAGGCAACTGCTGGGTGGCGATGCCGCCCGCTTCACCGGGCTGTTGGCCTGGCGCGGG
>CAYSOD010000002.1:22588-26572 GCA_964432385.1 uncultured Rubrivivax sp. | reverse complement strand
AGGGCTGGGCCCAGGGCCGGATCTGCCTGTTGGGCGATGCGGCCCACCCCACGCTGCCCTTCCTCGCGCAGGGTGCCAACATGGCCCTCGAAGACGCGGCGGTCATGGCCGACTGTTTAGAGGGGGAGGGCTCGGTTGAACAAAGGCTGCAGCGTTTCGAGGCACTGCGCTGGCAACGCACGGCGCAGATCGTCAACCGCTCGGCCGACAACGCCGCCCGCTTCCACAACCCCGCTTTGGCCGACCCTGGTGGTGCCGAGGCCTACATCGACCGGGAGTGGGACAGTGAAAAGGTCCGGCATCGCTACGACTGGCTGTTCGAGTACGACCCGATGACCGCGGCGGCTTCACCCACTCCTGCTGAACATGGATGACACCGATGTCCTGATCGCCGGCGCCGGCCCGGTGGGCATCACGCTGGCCCTGTGCCTCGCGCAGCGCGGCGTCCGCAGCCTGGTGATCGAGCCCAAGGCCCCCGACACCCTGCCTGATGTGAAGTGCAACCACGTGTCGGCGCGCAGCATGGAGCTGTACCGCCGCCTGGGTGTGGCCGACGCGCTGCGCGCCGCTGGCTTGCCCGACGACTATCCGCACGATGTCTCCTACCGCACCACCACCGTGGGCCAGGAAGTCACGCGCATCCACATCCCCGGACGTCTCACGCGCAAGACCGACACCAGCGGTCCGGACGGCTGGTGGCCCACGCCCGAGCCGCCGCACCGTATCAACCAACGTTTTCTGGAGCCTATCCTGCTGGCGCATGCGCGGCGCCAGCCCGAGATCACCCTGGTGCACCGAGAGCGCGTGAGCGGCTTCACCGAGCATGACCTTGGCGTGGACGTCGAAGTCAGGCACGAGGACTCTGGCGTGGCGCGCAGCATGCGGGCGCGGTACCTGGTGGGCTGCGACGGCGGTCGCTCCACCGTCCGCAAGGCCATGGGAGCCCGGCTCGTGGGGGACGAGGTGGTGCAGCGCGTGCAAAGCACCTGCATCCGCGCGGCGGGCCTGATCGGGCGTTTGCAGGCGGCGCCGGCCTGGGCCATGTTCAGCGTGAACCCGCGGCGCAGCGGCAATGTCTACGCCATCGATGGCCGCGAGGTCTGGCTGGTGCACAACTACCTGCGCGACCACGAGCCCGACTTCGACTCGGTGGACCGGGATGGGGCGATCCGTGCCATCCTTGGAGTGGACGACAGCTTCACCTACGAGGTGATGAGCAAGGAAGACTGGTTCGGTCGCCGCCTGGTGGCCGACCGCATGCATCAGGGGCGTGTCTTCATCGCCGGCGATGCGGCGCATTTGTGGGTGCCCTATGCCGGCTACGGCATGAACGCGGGCATAGCCGATGCGGCCAATCTCGCGTGGCACCTGGCGGCGCAGATCGAGGGCTGGGCTCATCCGCAAGCGCTCAGCGCCTACCAACGCGAGCGCCACCCCATCACCGAGCAGGTGTCGCACTTCGCGATGAACCACGCCCACGCCATGAGCCAGCGCCGCCGGGCCATCCCGGCCGAGATCGAAGATGACACGCCGCTGGGTCAGGCCGCTCGCGAGGCCTTCGGGCGCGACCTCTACGAACTGAACGTCCAGCAGTATTGCTGCGCCGGCCTGAACTTCGGCTACTACTACGCCGACTCCCCACTCATCGCCTACGACGATGAGCCCGCGCCGGCCTATGGCATGGGGCACTTCACCGCCTCCACCGTGCCCGGATGCCGCACCCCCCACTTCTGGCTGCACGATGGCCGCAGCCTGTACGACGCTTTCGGTCAGGCCTATACGCTGCTGCAGCTGCGTTCTGGCTGCGAGTCGTCGGTGGCTGTGCTGCAGTCGGCCGCCGCGCTTCGCCGCCTTCCCCTGAAGGTGCTGAATGTGTCGGGCCAGCCCAGTCTGCCTGCAGAGTACCGCCACGCCCTGCTCATCGCGCGAGCCGATGCCCACACGGTGTGGCGCGGCGACAGCGTTGATGCTGAGCTGGCCGACGGGGTGATGGCGAGGTTGAGCGGGCGAAGCTGATCTCGGGCCGCGTCTGTCGTGGCCGCGAAATCTCTCCCGTGACCCTGCTCCCCTCCATGAGCCGCTCGTTACGGTGCAAGTGCACCAGACCCTCCGTCCGGTCCTGGCACGGCCGTCATGCCCGGCGGCCACCCGTCACGGCAGCCCGGCCTCGCTGATCAGGAACGAACGCAGCCGCTCGCGCGACAGCTCGCGCGCAGCCGGTTGCCCTCCCACCCGGACACCCTGCCCGGGCCGCACCCCATTGGGTACGTCACGCCGCAGCGTCACGGGGGCCGTGCCATCGAAACCGTGCACCGCTCCTGGGTAGGCGTGGAAGGTGACCGGTGCGCCCGAGGCCTGTGTGGCCAACTGCCTGCAGGGTTCGGGCGGCGTCCAGTCGTCGTCTTCGCCCACCTGCAGCAGCAGGGGCGCGGCAGCCGTGTAACCGCCGCGCAGCTCGGCCCCGCAGCCCGGGTAGAAGGCCGCTGCCAGCGCAGCCTTGACGGGCGCGTTCCTGACCTCCGGGTGGCGCAGGTTCGTGGCTGCAAGCACGGTGCTGCCGCCGTGGGACCAGCCGAGAAGCCCCACGCGCCGAACGTCGACGCCTGGCTGCGCAGCCAGCCACTGCAAGGCCCCGAGTGCGTCGCGCCTGCGATGTGCCTGCGTGATGGCCCGGCCGCCCATGCGCTGCGTGCACAACTCGCGCTCGCCACGCGGCGTCAAGGAGTCCGTAATGAGCGCATGCACGCCCAGGCTGTTGAGCCAGGCCGAGTACTCGAGCATGCGCTCGGACAAGCGGGTGCCATCGCGCGCGTACGGCCCGCCGCAGCCATGCAGCAGCACGAGCGCCGGGCGTGGCGGTCCTTCCCCGGCCGGTGCAGCGCGAAACCAAAAGCCCGGCAGGCGCACCGGCTCGCCTGCCGACAGGTCCAGGCTGGGCACCTCGACACGCTCGTTGGCGCGTGCTGGTGCGGTCTCGGCGGCGGCAACGCCCAGGCAGACCAGGCAGACCAGCAGGCCGGCAGTCAAGGCGCGCAGGACAGCCCCCAAACGGGCATCACCCCGACTCGCCGTGAGGGCGCTGGTAGCCAGGCAGCGAGGGCAGTGCATGAAGATCATTGTCCTGCGCCTGCCACACGACGTGGACTACTGCCTTTCCGGGATTGCTGAGGACGCACAAAGTCCCTATGCTCCGGCGCGCCTGCTTCCATCCCGCTTGAGCAACCACGTGAACACGTTCCCCGGCAAGACACTGGCGATGCGCCTGCCCGGATGGCCGGCGCACGGTGGTTTGTCGATCCAGCGCACCTTTGCCCTGGCCGCCTTCTTCAACGGCGTCGTGCTGGTGGCGCTGATCCTGGGGTCGGTCATGTTGCTGGGGGCCTCCAGCCGTGTGCACGAGACCTATCTGGTGCGCTACCAGTCGTACCTGCTGGCTGACGAGCTGCGGCAGAGCTCCGACGACCTGACCCGCTTCGCCCGGACCTACGTGGTGACAGGAGATGCGCAGTGGAAGAAGCGCTACTGGGACACCCTGGCCATCCGCAACGGCGAGTTGCCGCGGCCGGACCGTTACGAGGCCATCTACTGGGATATCGAGGCCGTGGAGCCGGGCTTTCGGGCCAGCGCAGCGTCGCTGTCGCTGGCACGTCGCATGGAACAGCTCGGCTTTTCCACAGACGAGCTTGCCAAGCTGCGGCAGGCCGAGGCCAACTCCAACGGCCTGGTCAACATCGAGATGATCGCGATGAACGCGGTGGAGGGGCGGTACCGCGACGCACAAGGCCAATTCACGGTCAAGGGCGAGCCTGACCTGCAGCTCGCCCAGCGCCTGATGCACGACGAGGCCTACCACCAGGCCAAGGCCCGGATCATGCGGCCCATCGCGGAGTTCTACGAACTGCTGGACACCCGCACCCAGGCCATGGTGAGGGCTGGCGTCCAGACCCAGGAGCGGTGGCTGAACTTCACCTTGCTGCTGATCTT
>CAYSOD010000002.1:16206-22488 GCA_964432385.1 uncultured Rubrivivax sp. | reverse complement strand
GGGCCGCGCACCAGAAGATCAACGACTCCATCAGCTACGCCTGTCTCTTGCAGGACACCCTCCTGCCCAAGCGGCAGATCGCCAGGGCATTTGCCGACGATCACTTCGTGCTCTGGCAGCCGCGAGACCGGGTGGGCGGAGACTTCTATGTCTTCCATGGCCACGGCGAGCAGCTCCTGCTGGGCATCGGGGACTGCGCGGGGCATGGAGTGCCTGGCGCCATGATGACCATGCTGGCGCGGGCCGCCATCGACCGCGCCGTTCATCAGGCGGGCATCGAATCCCCGGCGGCCGTGCTGGCCCGCACCGACGAGGCGATGCGCACCATGCTGGGCGAGGCCCAGGTCACCCGCGCCGTGGCCACCACCATGGACCTGGGGCTGGTGTGCGTGGATCGGCAGGCGGGCGTGGTGCGCTTTTCAGGGGCCAAGATCGCGCTGTACTGGACGGACGGCCAACAGGTCATGGCGGTGCAGGGCGACCGCCGTGCCCTCGTGGACCGGCGCCCAGGCGCCTACCAGGACCATGCCCTGCCCTTGGCGCCTGGCGGCACCTACTACCTGACCACTGACGGCTTCCTGGACCAGGCTGGCGGCGAGCATGGTTTCGGGTTTGGCGACGAGCGCTTCGCCGATATGCTGCGGGCCCATGCGGCGCAGCCTCTGGCCCAGCAGGGCGCCGCCTTTGCCCGCAGCCTGGACGACTATCGCGGGCAGTGGGCGCAGCGCGACGACATCACCCTGCTTTGCTTCAAGATCACCGTGTAGAACACCTGACGAGACGCAAGATGGACAGCCCGAGCCTTTACTCCCTGCGACAACGATTCAATGAGGAGCACATCCTCATCTGCTTCAACGGCCCGATCACCCGCAGCCTGATCGAGGAGGTGGGCAACGCCTTGCGTGACTACCTGCAGTCCACCGAGGTCCAGGCCGGCGCCGCAATGGACGTGTTCGGTGTCTACGTGGAGATGAGCCAGAACATCCGCCATTACGCCGCCAGCCGTGGCTATGACGACACGAGCGCCCAGGCCACCGTGGTGATCGCCCATGCCCAACCCGACCTGTACACGGTGTCGGCGGGCAACCTGGTGGAGCAGGCTGACGGACAGGCGCTCAAAGCCCGCGTCGACGCCCTCGCCGCGATGGACAAGGCCCAGCTCAAGGCCGCGTACAAGGACCAGTTGCGCAAGCCGCGCGCGCCCGAGGCTGTCAGCGGCGCGGGTTTGGGCCTCATAGAGATGGCCCGCAAGTGCTGCAAGCCGCTGGAGTCCGGCCTGGACGACCTGGGTGACGGCCGGGCCTTCTTCAGCCTGCGTGCCACCCTGCAGATCGGCCCAGCCTCATGATCAGCGCCTCCAACCTCCACATCCCTGGCACCCCTTCCACGCCCGAGATCCGGGCCGACTGGAGCGAGGGGACCTTGTTCCTGAAGGGCGACTCCTATCCGGAAAACACCTTCGAGATCTTCGACCAGGTCATCGGTTGGGTCGAGCGCTTCCTGGCCGAGGCACCCAACCCTTTGCGCCTGGAGTTGCACCTCATTTACCTGAACACCAGCAGCGTGCGGGCGATGATCGACATCCTTGACCTGCTGGAGACCGCCCACGGCCGTGGCCGGCCCGTGAGCGTGAAGTGGTATTACGACCACCGCAACCAGCGGGTGGCCGAGTTGGCGGAGGAGTTCAAGGAGGACTACACCTTCCCCTTCGACATCCTCACCCTGAGCCCCTGACATGCCGCAACGCGCCAGCGACGACGGGGCCTTGGAGCGCAGCATCGAGGCGCTGCTGGCCGACGAGCAACACCTCGGGCACCCGCTGCGCTCGGCGCTGGCCCAGTTGTGGGAGAGCACGCGCGAGCAGCTGTCCCGCCTGGAGCGCATCACCCAGATCTCCGACCGCTACCAGCGCCTGGCCCAGGAACAGACCAAGACCGTCACCGAGCGCTACGACCGGCAGTTCCGGCAGATCGAGAAGATCATCCGGATCTCTGACCGCTACCAGGGCATGCTGCAAGACCTCAACAAGGCGTTGCAGGAGGCCAGCACGCACGATGCGCTCACGGGGCTGGCCAACCGGCGCCTGTTGCTGGAGCGCCTGCGGCAGGAGGATGCGCGGGCCGGTCGCGACGGCTTGTCCTATGCATTGGCGGTGGTGGATGCGGACCATTTCAAGCGGATCAATGACGACCATGGTCATGACGCGGGCGATCGGGTGCTGGTGGCGCTGGCCGGAGCGCTGAAGGCCGGGCTCAGAGAGGGCGACCTGTGCGGGCGCTGGGGCGGCGAAGAGTTCCTGGTGCTGCTGGCGAAAGCGGACGAGGAGGCCGCCGGACAGGCGCTGGAGCGCGTGCAGCAGGCAGTGCGGGCCCTGCGCGTGCCTTGGGATGGCCGGGAACTGGAAGTGACCGTCAGCATCGGCTACGCCGTGCGTCAGGCTGAAGAGACGCACCAGGAAGCGCTGTACCGCGCGGACAACGCCTTGCTCGACGCCAAGCGAGGCGGTAGAGACCGGCGGGTGCTGGCCGCCTTGACCCGGGCAGTTGCACCAGTGCCGAAACAAGAGGATGCATGACCGAGCTTGACCGATTCCTGGCCGCGCGAGACTTTCTGCTCGCACACCCCACCGATTTGGACGCGGCCTGCGCGGGCTTCGCCTGGCCGCAGCTGGAGCAGTTCAACTGGGCCATCGATTACTTTGACGCGATCGCGCGCGACAACGATGCGCCCGCGTTGCACATCCTGGAGGAGTCCGGGGCCGAAGCTCGCCTGAGCTACCGGGAGTTGTCCCGCCGGTCTTCACAGGTCGCGGCCTTTCTCACGGGCCTGGGCGCGGCGCGGGGCGACCGGGTCTTGCTCATGCTGGGCAACGAGGTGCCGCTGTGGGAGACGATGCTGGCCGCCATCAAGGCCGGCGTGGTGGTCATTCCCGCGACACCCTTGCTGTCTGGCGCCGATCTGGCGGACCGCATGGCACGCGGCAAGGTGCGATGGGTGGTCACCAACGCCACCGGTTGCGCGCGCATTGCCGAACTGCCACCCGAGGCGACTGCCGGCGCCGGGCTGATCCTGGTCGGTGCTGGCGCTGCGTTGCCGGCAGGCTGGATCGACTACCGGGATTCGCATGCGGCACCCGACACCTTCGTGCCGGCGCAAGCCTGTGGCGTGAGCGAGCCGCTGCTGGAGTACTTCACCTCCGGCACCACGGCGCAGCCCAAGCTGGTGCGCCACACGCGCCAGAGCTACCCCGTGGGGCACCTGTCGACGATGTACTGGCTGGGGCTGCGGCCCGGCGACGTGCACTGGACGGTGAGTTCGCCCGGCTGGGCCAAGCACGCCTGGAGCTGCTTCTTCGCGCCCCTCAACGCCCAGGCCTGCGTGTTCATCTACAACTACACGCGCTTCAACGGCCCCAAGATCCTGGGGGTGCTGGTGTCCCGGGGCGTGAACACCTTCTGCGCGCCGCCCACGGTCTGGCGCATGCTGATCCAGGAAGACCTCAGGCGCTGGCCCGTCGTGCTGCGCGAGGCCATCTCGGCGGGCGAGCCGCTGAACCCCGAGGTCATCGAGCAGGTGCGCACGGCCTGGAACCTGGTGATCCGCGACGGCTACGGCCAGACCGAGACCACGGCGCAGGTGGGCAACAGCCCGGGCCAGCGGCTTAAGCCCGGCTCGATGGGGCGGCCGCTGCCGGGCTACCGCATCGTGCTGCTGGATGCTGACGGTCAGCCCGCCGACGAGGGTGAGCTGTGCATCGACCTGTCCGCTCGGCCGCTGCCGCTGATGGAAGGCTACGCTGACGATGCGGCCAAGACGGCCGAGGCCATGCGCGACGGGTATTACCACACCGGTGACGTCGGACAGCGCGATGCCGAGGGCTACATCACCTACGTCGGCCGCGCCGACGACGTGTTCAAGGCCTCCGGCTACCGCATCAGCCCCTTCGAGCTCGAGAGCGCGCTGATCGAGCACCCGGCGGTGGCCGAGGCTGCGGTGGTGCCTTCGCCCGACCCGGTGCGCGGCTTCGTGCCCAAGGCCTACCTGATCCTGGCGCCAGGTCACTCACCCGATGCGGCCACCGCCAAGGCGATCTTCGGCTTCCTGCGCGAGCGGGTGTCGGCCTACAAGATGGTGCGGCGCATCGAGTTCTCGGACCTGCCCAAGACCATCAGCGGCAAGATCCGCCGCGTGGAGCTGCGCGCCCAAGAAAAGGGCCGACCCGACAGCGGGTCGCGCAACGCGCAGGAGTTCCTGGAGGAGTCTTTGCGCGGCTAGTCGGCCCGGCCCCGGGGGTCAGAAGACTCGGGAGCGGCCCCCAGAATTCTTGACGGGCGCCTCAATCGAGCTGCAGCTTGCGCGTGCGGATCACCGTCGACCATTTCTCACTCTCGGCCTTCACATAGGCGGCGAACTCCGATGCATTGCGCGGCGTGACGTCGGAACCGGCGCCGGTGAACCGAGCCCTCACATCGGCCTGCGCGAGCACGCGTCCGAGTTCGGTTGACAGACGATCAACGATCTCGCGCGGCATGCCGGCGGGCCCGACCAGCCCTTGGAAACCGGCGGCCTCCAAGCCGGCGAAGCCCTGCTCTCGCACGGTGGGCACATCGGGCAAGTTCGGGTCACGCCGACTGCCGGTGAACGCCAGTGCCTTGAGTCGGCCCCCCTTGACCTGGGGGAGCAGCACGGTGCCGGCGTCGATGAGCAGGTGCGTCTGGCCGCCGATCAGATCCTGCACGGCCGGTGCGCTGCCCTTGTAGGGCACGTGCAGCAGGTCCAACCCCGCCACCCCGTTCAGCAGCTCGCCGTTCAGGTGAGTCGTCGAGCCCATGCCTAGGCGGCCAGCTCACCCCCGGCGCCGGGCTTGGACTCAATGAGGAGTTGACCCGCACCGCGCCCGATGGCCACACCCTTCTGGTGGCGAACACCGACCCCTTGCCGATCGCACCTTACCTGGAGGCCAGGATACCGTACGACCCGGTTCGATAGTTCACCTACATCGGGCAGATCGTCGAGGCGGGCTACGTGGTCGCAACGCGCAGTGACCACCCTGCACGAGACCTCAAGGGCTTCATCGACTGGGTGTGGGCGAACCCGGGCAAGGCCAACTACGGCAGTACCTCGGCACCGCGGCCTCGGCAGGGACGGGCCGCGTCTTGCGCAGTGAGCGCGGGCCTGCTGCAGCGCAGCGGGCGGATCGCCTATCCTATGCCGGATGAACTCGTTCCGACCACGCATTGCCCGCTTCGACCACTACACCCACCCCCTGTTCGACTGCAAGATCGGCGAGGCGGCAGACGTGGAGCTGCTGGTGCAGCCCATGCCCTCCACACTGGCCGAAGCCGCGCACGCGCTTCAGGGCGTCCACGCCTACCACGTGACGGCGGCCAAGGACGAACTCGCGGCGCCGGCATTCGTGACGGAGGCGCTGCTGCAGGCCTGCCCGGAGCTGCTGTGCGCCTCCTCCAGCGGGGCGGGCTTCGACCCGATCGACGTGGACGCCTGCACCCGCGCCGGCGTGGCCGTTGTCAACCAGTCCGGGGCCAATGCAGTGTCGGTGGGCGAGCACGCGATGGGGCTGATCATCGGACTGGCGCACCGCATCCCCGAGAGCGACCGCCGGCTGCGCCGCGAACGTGGCTTCCCGCGGGAGGAGCTCACCGGCCGCGAGCTCGAGGGCAAGACGCTGGGCGTGGTGGGCATCGGCAATACCGGCCGACGCGTGGCCGCACTCGCTGGGGCCTTCGGCATGCAGGTGCTCGCGCACGACCCTTTGCTTGACGACGCGCAGATCCGGCTGCGCGGCGCCGAGCCCGTGAGCCTGCACGCGCTGCTCGAGCGTAGCGACTTTGTCTCCGTGCACTGCCCGCGCGACGCCAGCACACGCGGCATGTTCGGTGCGGAAGCCTTCGCACGCATGAAGCGCGGCGCCTGCTTCGTGACCACCGCGCGGGGCGGCATCCACGACGAAGCGGCGCTTTACGTGGCGCTGCAGTCGGGCCACCTCGCCGGCGCGGGTCTGGATGTCTGGGAGCCCGAGCCTCCGCCGCTGGACTCGCCGTTGCTGCAGCACGAGTCGGTGATTGCCACTTTTCACACGGCGGGCGTGACGCACGAGTGCCGTGAGCGGATGGCCCGATGGGCCGCCGAGCAGTTGCTGGGCTTGCTGCGCGGCGAACGCCCGCCGCGGCTGGTCAACCCGGAGGTCTGGCCGGTCTGCAGCCGCCGCTTCGAGGCCATCCTCGGGCGCGCGCCGCTGGCGTGAACTGAGCCTCTGCGCCG
>CAYSOD010000002.1:0-16106 GCA_964432385.1 uncultured Rubrivivax sp. | reverse complement strand
GCGGTGGCGGTCATCGCGGCCGGCGTTGTTGACGAGGACGTGGATCGCCCCGTGTTTCTCGATCAGGCTGCGCAGCAGGCTCTGGTAGGCCACCGCGTCGCGCACGTCGCGCACGTCGCACACCGCGTAGAGCGGTGGCGCCCACCTTGCGGGCGCATGTCTGTCCGCACGGGCCTTCGGGTCCGGTTGCGCAAACTGGGCAATTTGGGTAATCGCAGCGCGCAATCTGGGCAAGCCTGCCGTCGCGCGGCCCGGGGGTGTGGGCGCATCCTTCGTTCCACGGTTGCAGCATGCATCCGCCGCTCAAGCGGCCCAGCCTGCGAAGACCGCGAAGACCTCGAAGGACCCCATCACCCTCAACCAAGGAGAGTTACATGCCCCGCTACCTCGTCGAACGCAGCTTCCCCCAGGGCCTGGCCATTCCCATCAACGCCGACGGGCGCAAGGCCATGGACGGCGTCATCGCCACCAATGCCGTGCACGGCGTGAACTGGGTACACAGCTACGTCAATGCCGACCGCACCCAGACTTTTTGCGTCTACGACGCTCCCAGCCCCGAGGCCGTGCGCCAGGTGGCCGAGCGCAACCAGCTGCCGGTGGACCGCATCACCCAGGTGAGCGTGCTGGACCCGTACAGCTACGGCACCTGAGGCTGCGCACCGTCGGTGCCGGTCACTCTCCCGTGGTCCGGCACCCCTTGCCCCCGCCCATGCCATTCGCACCCGGACTCCGCCAGAATCCGCCCTGACCGCTCACTTCCTGGCAGGCCCTGCGCGGTGCCTGCATCGCCCATGAGCTTTCTGTGGCCTCAGAACCTGTGGTGGATGCTGGCAGTGCCTCTGCTCCTGGCGCTGTACCTGTGGGTGTTGCGCCGCGGGGTCCGGCAGGTCGTGCGCCTGAGCAGCATCGGCACCGCCCGCCAGGCACGCAGCCGCACCTGGCGTCGGCACGTGCCGCCAGCGCTCATCCTGGTGGCACTGGCGGTGCTGCTGCTGGCCACCGCCCGCCCGATCGGCTGGGTGAAGCTGCCCTGGGCCAAATCCACGATCCTGCTGGCCATGGACGTGTCACTGAGCATGCGGGTGACCGACGTCAAGCCCACGCGCATGGTGGCCGCGCAGGAGGCTGCCAAGAGCTTTCTTCAAGACCTGCCGCGCGGCATCGATGTGGGCCTGGTCACCTTTGCCGGCACGGCCCAGGTGGCCCAGCAGGCCACGCTGGACCGTCCGTCGGTGGTGGGTGCCATCGACGGGATCCAGATGCAGCGTGGCACGGCCATCGGCAGCGCCATCGTGGTGTGCCTGGCCGAGCTGTTCCCTGACCACGGCATCGACCTCACAGAGATGGTCTTTGGCCCGCAGCGCCGCGCCCTCAACCCGGACCGGCCGGCCAAGTCCGCCCCCAAGGCCTTCACCCCGGTGTCGCCCGGCTCCTACAACGCTGCGGCCATCATCCTGCTCAGTGACGGCCGCCGCACCACGGGGGTGGACACGCTGCAGGCGGCACAGATGGCGGCCGATCGCGGCGTGCGGGTGCACGTGGTGGGGCTGGGCACGCCCGACGGGCACCTGGCCGCCGGTGAGGGCATGGCTTTCTACCTGCAGCTGGACGAGGCCACGCTGCGCGAAGTGGCGCGCATGACGGGCGGCGAGTACCACCAGGCCGGCACGGCCGAGGCGCTGCGCAGCGTCTACCAGCAACTGGGCTCGAAGGTCCAGGCGCAAACGCGTGAGACCGAGCTGACTGCCCTGTTGGCCCTGCTGGGGGCCTGCCTGGTGGCAGCGGCCACGGGGCTGTCCATGACCTGGTTCGGGCGCGTGGTCTGACTGAAGAGCCCTTCGCGGAGACCGCCATCCAAGACGCATCTGACACCCTGCTCGAGCGCGAAGAGGCGCTGGCCGTCTTGCACCGCTGCCTGACAGCGGCGGCCACGCGGGGGCAGGTGGTGCTGGTCGCCGGTGAGGCCGGCATCGGCAAGACCAGTGTGCTGCAGGCTGGTGCCGCAGCCCACCGTGCGGCGGGTGGTCGGGTCTGGTGGGGCGCCTGCGACGCCCTGGAGACCCCGCTGCCCCTGGCACCGCTGGTGGACATCGTGCGGCAGGCCTGCATGGACATCACCCGCTTCAGCGCCAGCCTGCAAGGGCCGCGTCCGGCGCTGTTCGAGGCCGTTCTGGACGAGATGCGGCGCACGCCTGGGCCCCTGCTGGTGGTGGTGGAGGATGTGCACTGGGCAGACGACGCGACGCTGGACCTCCTGAAGTACCTCGGCCGGCGCATCGACCGTACCCAGGTCCTGCTGGCGATCAGCTACCGCGACGACGAGGTGACGGCCGTCCACCCGCTGCGCCGCGTGCTGGGGGATCTGCCACCGGCACTGACCACGCGGCTGTCGCCCAAGCCCTTGTCGGCCCAGGCCGTTGACATCCTCGCCCGCAGCCTGGGCCGCAGTGCCAGCGGCGTGCACGCCGCCACCCGGGGCAACGCGTTCTTCGTCTCGGAGATGCTGCGCGATACCAGCACGCCGCGGCCCGCGGTGCCGGCGCGGGTGCAGGATGTCGTGCTGGCCCGCTTTGCGCGGCTGGGCCCGGGCGCGCAGGCGCTGCTGCAGCGGGTGGCCGTGGTTCCGGGGCGCACCGAGCGCTGGCTGCTGGATGAACTGCTGCCGCCGTCGCTGGAAGACCTGGAGGCGGCCCTGGCCAGCGGGCTGCTGGTGGCCGAGGGCGATGACCTGCGCTACCGACACGAACTGGGACGTGTGGCCGTCGAGTCCTCGATCTCGTCGCCCGTGGCCCGGCACCTGCACCGCCAGGTGCTGGCCGCCCTGGCGGCCCCGGGGCGCGCCACGCCGGCAGCGCGCCTGGTGCACCACGCCGTCCAGGCGGCCGACCGGGATGCGATCACGGCTTATGCCCCGATCGCCGCCCGCGACGCCCTGTACCGCATGGGCTACCGCGAAGCTGCCGCCCACTGGCGCACGGCACTTCAGCAGGGCCGGCCCCGTGACGAGGATGAGCGCATGGCCTGGCTCGACGCCTTTGCCTCGGTGGCGCCATTGCATGCCGGTGGCGAAGAGGAACTTCAGGCCCTGAAGGAGTTGCAGGCGCTGGCCGAACGACGGGGCGAGACCGCACGGGCCGCCGCTTACCTGGCGCGTCAGATGGGGCCGCTGGCGGGACAGTTGCGCACCTTGGAGGCCCGCCAGGCCCTGGAGCAGGCCCTGGCCATGATCGAGCCGCTGCCAACCTCGGCCGCCCATGCCGAGGTGTGGACCCGCGAGGCGCACCAGCGCATGCTGGACCGCGATCACGAGCGCAGCATCCACTGGGGGCGGCGCGCGTTGAGCCTGGCGCAAGCGCTGGGGGAGCAGGAGATCGCCGAGCGCGCCCGCACCGCCCTGGGCGCGGCGCTGCTGTTCGTGGACTACCCGGCCGGCCGTGCGCTGCTGCAAGGCCTGATTGACGCGCGGCGGGCTGCTGGGCGGGTGGTGCCACTGGCCTCCTCGCTGACCATGCTCGGCTCAGGCAACGGTGAGCTGATGCACCTGGCCGACGCCGAGCGTGAGCTGCGCGAGGCGGTCTGCCTGTCCGAGATGCAGGACATGGACCTCCATTACCCGCGCGCCTGGCTGGCCTTGTGTCTGCTGCTGCGTGGTCAGTGGCAGGAGGCTGGCAGCCAGGCGGCCGAGGTGCTGGCCCGTGGCCAGGCCGACGACATGTCCCGTCTGATGGCTTGGCTCGCGGTGGCCCGGCTGCGCCTTCGCCGCGGTGATCCCGGCGTGGACGACGCGTTGCTCGAAGCGCGCCCCCTGGCCGAGGCCAGCGCCACCCTGCAGCGCCAGGCACCGATGGCCTGCGTCATGGCGGAAGCCGCTCTCGCGCGCGGCTGTCCGCAAGAAGCCTTGCAGCCCCTGCAGGCCGCCCTGCCGCTGGCGCTGGCCAAGGGGCACCCGTGGTTCGTGGGCGAGATCGGCTACTGGCTTTGGCGTGCAGGCGTGGCCGAGGGCCCGGCCAGCCGGGCGATGGCTGAGCCCTACCGGCTGGAGGTGACCGGGCGCTGGCGCGAGGCGGCAGATGCATGGCAGCAACTGGGCATGCCCTACGAGCGGGCCCGCGCGCTGTCGCTGGGCGACGCCGCCGCGCAGCGCGACGCCCTGTTGGCGCTGGATGCCCTGGGCGCCCGACCGGCTGCGGAGGCCCTGCGGCGGCGGTTGCGTGAGGCCGGGGAGCGCGGGGTGCCCCGCGGTGCGCGCGAGGCCACGCGTGCCCACCCCGCCGGCCTGACAACCGCCGAGATCAAGACCCTCACCCTGATGGCCGACGGCCTGCGCAATGCCGACATCGCTGCCCGGTTGCACCGCTCGGTGCGCACCATCGACCACCACGTGGCCGCCATCCTGGCCAAGCTGGAGGCGCGCACGCGCCACGATGCCGTTGACCACGCGCGCCGGCAGGGCTGGCTGGACTGATCGCCCGAAGGCACAGCAGTCGGGGCGTTGGAATGTGAATGGTCGTCCCCTCCTGCGAGCTGGAGTTTCGCCACTACTCGCGAGTGAGTGCGCCGGTCGCAAGACTCTTCACCGCATTGCGTCACTTCAGCGCGTAGATCTCGTCGCCCGTTTCCGGCGCGCAATCGTCCGACAACGGCGCCCATCCTCGGCGCAGCACGATGCGGGTGTCGGTGTGGCACAGCTCAATGCGCGTGGCGGCGGGCTCGCGCTGGCGGACGAAGGCCTCCAGCGACGCCGGCATGCTCACCTCGAAGACCTGTTGCCGCAACGCCGGCGCCGGGTGGTCGTCCAGGTGCACCCAAGGGATGAAGGGCGCGGTGAGGATCAGCGCGCCGGGGCGCAGGGCCATCGGGCTGGGGCGGTAGTCGGCTTCGCGCAGCCACTGCTGGGCGCGTTCTCGGGGGGTGGAGGGTCCGCTGTCCGGCGGCTGGTGGTCCCCCTGAAGGCGCGCCGTGAGGGGCTGGTCCAGTCGGCCCCAGGCGGTGGCCATCAGCTCGGCCACCCACTGGTTGCAGTTCTGGTAGCGGGTGGAGTAGGCGTAGGCGTTGGCGCTGTACGGGCCCGCCAGCAGGGCCAGGGCCCGTGCGTCGTCCAAGGCGGCCTGCGCCAGCGGCTGCGCGGCGGCCTCAGGCAGCAGCACCAGCGAGACGAAGCCCACGCGCGCCTCTTGCTGGCCCAGCAGAAAGCCCGCCAGACCCTGGTCGAACAGGCGTGCGCGACGCTCGTCGCAGTCGTAATAGAGCTGGCGCACCGACCAGGGCACCGCGGGGCTGGCAGCCAGGCTGAGGCCGGCGTGGGAGTAACGGGCTCCAAAGCGCCGCAGGTCCAGCCCCGAGCGTGAGACCAGCGCCGCGCTGGTGCCGGCGTTTTGCAGCTCCTGGCGTACCAGGGCGGCCACGCGCAGCAGGGTGTGGCGCTGCGCGGCGTTGAGGTCGGGTGGAGCTTCGCAGTAGCGCAGGACGCCGGCCTGGGCAGCACCTGCTGCGGCAGCCAGCAGCAGCGCGGTGGCCCCAGCCCGGGGGGTGATGCGCACGAGGCGGTGCGCCCGGTGTTCTGTCAGGCGCCGCCTGGCGCCAGCACCGGCCGTGCGGGCAGCTCACGCTGCCACTCGTCGACCAGCACCAGGTAAAAGGGGCGCGCTTGTTCAGCCCGCGCGAAGGCCACGCCATAGGGTTGTTGCGCTGCGCGCAGCAGATGCCCTGGGGCCAGCCCCTCGCGCTCGACAAGCGCCTGCGGCAGACGCAGCTCCCATTGACGCAGGGGGTCTGCATCATGGGAGGCTCGGCCGGCTTCCCCAGCGCCACGGGCTTGCGTTGCCTGGGCCTGCACCGCTGCAAGCTCTTCTGCGGGCGCGCCGCGGGCCGCCAGCGTCTGCGCCTGCAAGGTCAGGCGCCACTGCCCGGGCTGGCCGTCCACCTCGGCCATGTCGATCACCCGGTAGGTGCCGTCGGCCATCTGGCGGGGGCCGGCCGAGCTCTGGCTGGACGAGCGCAGCGAGTCCGACAGGCTGCCCACCGAGGCCGAGCCCGCGCTGGAGGCCGACGAGGCGGTGGATGACGCCAGGTCCAGGGCAAGCACGGGGGCCGCAGCGCAGCAGGCAGCCACTGCAAAGGCGAATCTATTCATCGCAACAGTCTCCAACGCAAGGCGTGAGCCGGAGGATACCTGCGGCCCGCGCCTCAAGGCACGGCTGACAGCAGCAGGAAGATGGCGAACAGCACCAGGTGCACGCCGCCCTGCAGCACGGTGGTGCGCCCGGTGGCAAAAGTCAGGGTGCTTACGAAGAGTGTGAGCACGAGGATCACCATGGATTCTGGTGAGACGCCGAGGGTCAGCGGCGTGCCCAGGAAGACCGACACGACGCCGACGATGGGAATGGTCAGCCCAATGCTCGCCAGCACCGAGCCGAGCGATGCGTTGAGGCTGGTCTGCAGCCGGTTGTGGCTGGCCGCCTTGGCTGCGGTGATGCCCTCGGGCAGCAGCACCACCATGGCGATGACCACGCCCACCACGGCCGTGGGCAAGCCCGCAGCTTTGACCACCGACGTGATGGTGGGTGACAGCGCCTTGGCCAGCAGGATGACCACCACCAGGCTCACGACCAGCAGCACCGCGCTGACCCCCGTGCTGCGCGCGGTGGGCATCTCGCCGTGGAACTCCGTGCCGTCGTCGATCAGGAAGTGCTCGCGGTGCCGGACGGTCTGCACAAAGACGAACAGCGCGTACAGCGCCAGCGACGCCACGCTCACGAACAGCAGCTGGTTGTCCGCCAGGGTGGGCCCGCGCGTGGTCTGCGTGAAGTTGGGCAGCAGCAGGGTCACGATGGCCAGCGTGGCGATCACGCTCAGGATGCCGGCAGCGCCCTGGACCCGGAACTCCTGCTCGTAGTGGCGCGCGGCCCCCGCCACCAGGCACAGCCCGACGATGCCGTTGAGCACGATCATCACCACCGAGAACACGGTGTCACGCGCGACCTGGTCACTGCCCGGGGCGCCCGACAGCATCATCGACAGGATCAGCCCCACCTCAATCGTGGTGATGGCCAGCGCCAGCAGGATGGAGCCAAAGGGCTCTCCAATGCGCACGGCCAGCACTTCGGCGTGGTGCACGGCCGCGAACACCGCACCGCCCAGAAAGGCCACGGCCAGCACCGTGAAGAGCACGCTGCTGGGTTCCAGCACCGCCAAGGTCTTGGCGCCCACCAGCGTTGCACCCGCCAACGGCGCAGCCCAATGCCACCAGGCCAGGCGGTTCCAGTCTTGATCGGGGTTCATGGGTGGGGTGTGCTCATCGGCCGGGGCTCGGGCCAGGCGCTTGAATGTAACGGTCCAGGTGCATCGTGTGCGTCGCCGCACCTGCGTTGGGATGGGCGTAACTGCCGTCGCGGTGGCGGTGATGGCCGCCCTGGTGCTCACGGTTTTCATCACTCAGACCAAGTTCAGGACCTATTCCGAAGCGGTACTGCTGGTGCTCGGGCTGGTGCTTTACTTTCAACTGCGCAAAGCGGTGCGGCTGGTCTCGGAGGCCCCCGATGAATTGCTGGACGAGCGGCAGATCGCCCTGCGCAATGCCGCCCACACCGTGGCCTACCGCACTCTGGTCACGTTGAGCGTCGCCTATGGCGCGATGGTCTTTGTGATCACACCGCACGCCGTATTCCACCCCCACGTGGGCGATGTGTTCTGGACAGGTCTGGCATGGTCCTATCTCTTGTTGGCGTCCAGCCTTCCGGCCATGGTCCTGGCCTGGCAATTGCCCAGCGAGCCGCCCGACGAACCCCGCGACGAACCGGCCTGACCGGCCTTGCAGCCGCCCCAGCCTGCGGCCACTCATCCTCCTGAATCCACACTTCATCGCATCGCCGTCGCCTCCACGAGGTGCTCTGGGCAACATGCGTCCCGTCCCATCTAACCCACTATCAAGAACTCCCATGTCCAAATTGAGTATGACCACCTTGTCTCTTGCGGTCAGTCTGCTGGCGGCAGCCCCCGTCGCCCAGGCGCAAGGCAACCCGCCCAGCCCGGGCACATCCTCGGCCACCGCCAGCGCTCGCCAGGTCATCACCTCGGCCGAGCAGCTGCCGCGCCGCGTGGTCAAGCTGGACAAGCTGCCCAGCCAGTACCTGGAGGCGCCGCGCGCCGAGGTGCTGGCCTTGGCCGAGGCACTGGAAGAGAACCTGCGCGACGACCTCGCGAAGTTCGACATTCAGGACGCGGCCACGATGCGCGCCTATGTGGGCTCGCTGCTCACTCTGGCGCAATTCCGTGGTGACTGGGCGGCCGTGCCGGCCCTGGTGGAGCGCCTGAAGGCCCTGCAGGACAAGCCTGGCCCGCGCGCGATGACCGGCACCATGACGCTGATCCTGGCCGAGCACCAGACCGCCCGGCGCGATGCCGCCTGGGTCCAGGCGGAAGTCACCCGTCGCTATGGCGCCTTGAACTGGGCCGACGTGGCCAACGACCTCAAGGGCACCAAGGGTCAGCTGGAACTGCTCAACCCGGCCCTGGTCAAGGGCAGCTTCGAGCAGCAGGTCGATGTGATGGCCCGCAACATGAACATGACGGTGCCTGAAGGGCTGGTGGGCTCCATCGTCGGGGCGCGTCTGCAGAACGAACTGATCGCGCCCCTGAAGGCGCCCATCGTGGCGGGCCTGCAGGCGGTGATCGATGCGCAGTCCCGCGCCGCGCCGGCCAAACCCGACGTCTGGACCCCGCGGCAGTTCGCCATCGGCCCGACCGCCCGTGCCACCGAGGTGGGGGTGGGCATCTGGGATTCGGGCGTGGACCTGAGCCTCTTCAAGCCCACGGCCGGCCGGGGCATCGCCTTTGACCGGGAATCCCGGCCCGCCAAGGATCTGCTGCGGCCCCTGGGTGACTCCCAGGCCCGCTGGCCTGAACTCAAGAAGCTGGTGAAGGGCGCCATGGACCTGCGCGCGGCGCTGGACACCGACGACGCACGGATGCTCAAGCAGACGGTGGCCACCCTGGACCCGTCCCGGGTCAAGGCCTTCCAGGAAGAGCTGAGCCTGGTCAGTGTCTACACCCACGGAACGCACGTGGCCGGCATTGCGGTAGAGGGCAACCCCTTCGCGCGGGTCTACACGGCCACCATGCTCTGGGAGCACCGCAGCGAGCCGGTCAAACCCACCGAGGAGATGTCGCGCCGCGCGGCGGCTGCGTACAAGCAGATCGTGCAGTCCTTCAAGGACCAGAAGTTGCGCGTGGTGAACATGAGCTGGCGCTACGGCGCTTCGGCTTACGAGGGCATGCTCGCCTGGCACAACGTGGGCGCCACGCCTGAGGAACGCAAGCAACTCGCCCGCCGATTGTTTGCCATTGAGCGCGATGCCTTGCGCGAGGCGATGGCCTCGGCGCCGGAGATCCTGTTCGTGGCGGGCTCGGGCAATGAGGACAACAGCGCCGACTTCGAGGAGTACATCCCCGCCGGCCTGAACCTGCCCAACCTACTGACCGTGGGTGCGGTGGACAAGGCGGGCGAGGAAACCAGCTTCTCCACTTTCGGCAAGACGGTGGTGGTGCACGCCAATGGCTTTGAGGTGGAGAGCTTTCTGCCTGGTGGTGACCGTGTGAAGTTCAGTGGCACCAGCATGGCCAGCCCCCAGGTGGCCAACCTCGCTGCCAAGCTCTTTGCCCTCAAGCCGGAGCTCACCGTGGCCCAGGTGCGGCAGGCCATCCTGGACGGCGCCGAACGCAAGGGGAGGGTGAACCTGGTCCACCCGCGCAAGTCGGCGCAGCTGCTCGGCCTCCAACCGTGAGGTCTTCGCGCACCGCGGTGACCCGGGCGTAGTTCTTGCACAGGTGGCCCCACGCGCACCCCAGGGCGAGCGACCAGCCAGAATCCTCGCATGAATGTCTGGACCTACCGCCGACCCTTCACTGTGCAGGGGCAGGCTTTCACCGTGCTCATCGAGACGGGTTTCACGGGCTGGCGCAGCCGGCTGATGCGCGGCGCGCAGGAGCTCGCGCGCGACCAGACCGCCGTGATGGGCGCCGCGGTGGATTACCGCAACCATCGGCTGCGCCACACCCTGCCTGATGGTGCGCTGCTGGAGGTGGAAACCGGCTATGTCAGCCTGTGGAGCACCGGCATTGCCGTGCGCGTCAATGGCTTGCTGGTCCACGAGAGCCACCCGGGCCGCACCATCGTGTGGCCGCTGCTCAAGGATCAGGGCCCGATGACGGCGCAGCGCGAGCAGCAGTTGCAAGAGCAACAGCAGCGCGACGCCGCGCAATGGGCGCGTAACAAGCCCTCGCTGCTGGTGGACATCGCCCTGGGCGTGTTGTTCTTCGTGGTCGGCAAGGTCACGGGCAACCTCACCACGGCGGCTTTGGTGGGAGCCGGCGCCGGGCTGGCGGTGGTGGTGCTGCAGCGCTTTGTCAAGGCCGATCTACTGGGTGGCCTGGCAATGTTCGGCGTGTTCACCCTGCTGCTGTCAGCGGGCTTCTCGGTGTGGTTCCAGGACGAGCGCATGGTGCAACTCAAGGGCAGCATCCTGGGCGTGCTCATCGCCAGCCTGATCCTGGCAGACGCGTTATTCAACCGCGGACGCTACTTCGGCGCTCGCCTGGCGCGCTACCTCATTGGCATGCCGGTGGATGCGCGCCGCTTGGCGCTGGGCATGGCCTTGCTGGGTCTGACTATGGCCGGGCTGAACCTGCTGGCCACGCACTGGCTCAGCAAGGACGCCTGGCTGTTCTACACGACCTTCGTCGATGCGCCCTTGGCCGTGGTGCTCGGTTTTGCGGTGTTCCGCTTTGCCAGGGCGTCGCCACCGGCTTCAGTGGCCTGAAGCAGCTCGGTCCAGACGGTGGCTGGGCACGAGTTCGGGCTGGGCTTCGCGTCGCTCCGGTCCGCTCCGGTCCGCGCTCAGCGCAGGTCCGCTGGCAGCGTGGCCAGGATGCGAGCCTCACCATCCGGGCCCGGGCCGATCACCCAGCCCTCGCCCGAGGCGGCCGATGGGCCCGCCAGGGCCGACATCACGAACTGGTGTGTGACCCAGACTTCGAAGCTGCCGGGGTGTCGGGCGGCGGCCTGCAGGGCCTGGCGCCACTGCGCGGCGCGGCGGGGCGCATCTTCGGCCGGTAGCCCCACTGGGGAGCCCAACGCCGGCCAGACCTGTGCCTCGCCAAAGGCCAGACGTGCGGTGTCTTGGCAGCGGCACCACGGGCTGGAGCGCACGGCCTTGGGCTTGAGGCCGCGCTGCGCGAACCACCGGCCGATGCGCGTGGCCTGCTCGCGGCCCTGGGGCCCGAGGTTGCGCTGCGTGCTGCAGTCGTCAAGGCGAAACCCCGGTGGGTCAAAGGTGCCGGGCGCATCGGCGTGGCGAAACACCACCACCACACCCCCCTTGCGGATCAAGGCCTCGGCCTCGGCCCCCGCCCAGGCTGGTGCGCCCAGGCCCCAAGGCCCGCAGGCCGCCAACATTCCCAGCACTGCACGTCTGTCCATACCCAGACGATGCCACATTGCGCAGGCTTGCACCCAAGATCTTGCACAAGCCCAGGTGGGGGAGCGCTTCTTTGGATTCCTGGTTCCCGGTGGGGCACTCAGGTCCAGTTGGCGCAACGCAGGCCGGTCACCCGCTCGAACTCCCGCAGGTTGTTGCTGACCAGCGTGACCTCCAGGCTCAAGGCATGCGCAGCAATCTGTGTGTCCAGGGGGCCGATGGGCACACCCCGAGTCTCCAGGTCCGCACGTACGTCACCGTAGACCCGCGCTGCTTCGTCGTCGAAAGGTGCGATCTCCAAAGCTCCCAGAAAGTCTTCCAAGGCGGCTCGGTTACGGCGCGAGCCTGACTTCGCCACCCCAAACGCCAGTTCGGCGGCCGTGACGGCCGATACGCCGAGCCCGTCGGCCTCGTGCCGCTGGAACTTCTCAAGGACGATGACAGGGGCCTGCTTGATGACGTAGATGCAGATGTTCGTGTCGAGCATGTAGCGCATCAGAGGGTCTCGCGCTGGTCGGTATGTGAGGGCTGATCTCGCTCGGGCAGGTGTTCGAACTTCGACAGGCTTTGGATCAAGGTCTCGATGGAGCGCCGTGGCACCGGCCGCAGGATGATCGCCTCACCCTCGCGCTCCAGGCTGACTTCCCGGACCCCTTCGAACCTGAACCCTTTGGGCAGGCGCACCGCCTGGCTGCGGCCATTGGTGAAGAGTCGGGCGGTGACGGGCATGGTGGCCATCCGATAACTTGAGGTATGCATAAGCATATGCCATGTCGGGCCTTTTGGGTCGGATGAACTGTTGGTCCGCTTTGTCACCCAAGACGTGCGCCGGACGCGGCTTATGACTTTCAAGCCACCAACCCCCGGCGGTACTGCACGGCCTCGGCCACGTGGTCCACGCCGATCCCTGCCGACCCCGCCAGGTCAGCGATGGTGCGGGCCACCTTGAGCACGCGGTGAACGGCCCGGCCTGACCAGCCCAGGCGCTCGGCGGCTTTCAGCAGAAAGGTTCGGGCCGTGGGCTCAATGGGGGTTTGCTCGGCCAGGCGTGCGGCCTCTTGAACGCCATTGGGGCCGCCCTGGCGCTGCTGCTGCCGTTGACGGGCGGCCAGGACACGGGGGCGCACGGCGGCCGAAGCCTCGCCAGGCTGGGCGGACAGCAGCTCGGCGGCGGGCAGGGCCGCCACTTCCACGATCAAGTCGATGCGGTCCAACAGAGGGCCGGAGATCCTGGATTGGTAGCGTGCGATGGCATCAGGTGTGCAGCGGCAGGCCTTGCCGGTGGCGGCAAAGGCCCCCAGCCAGCCGCAGGGGCAGGGGTTCATGGCGGCCACCAGCTGAAACCCCGCTGGGAAGGTGGCCTGGCGCGCCGCCCGCGAGATGGTGATGCGCCCTGTCTCCAACGGCTCGCGCAGGGCCTCCAGCGCGCTGCGCGGGAACTCGGGCAGTTCGTCCAGGAAGAGCACGCCATGGTGCGCCAGCGAGATCTCGCCAGGCCGCGGAGGCGAGCCGCCCCCCACCAGGGCCACGGCGCTGGCGGAGTGATGGGGGCTGCGGAAGGGCCGCTGCCCGAGGCGGGTGGCGTCCGTACCGCTGCGCGACAGCCCGCGCAGCGCTGCGCTGTGCAAAGCTTCTTCCTGGGTCATGGGTGGCAGCAGGCTGGGCAGGCGCTGGGCCAGCATGGACTTGCCCGTACCCGGTGGCCCGATCAGCAGCAGGCTGTGCTGTCCGGCGGCCGCGATCTCCAGGGCCCGCCGCGCGATGGCTTGGCCTTTCACGTCTGCCAGGTCGGGGCCCTCACAGCGGGCAGCCGGTGGGGGTGGAGGTGCAGCGCGGGGCAGTTCCGCTGCCGCTGCGTCCCCTTGAGGCGGCAGCAGGGCCTGCACCACCTGCAGCAGGTGGCTGGCCTCGCGCACGTCCAGCCCCTGCACCAGTGCAGCCTCGGCTGCGCTGGCCTGGGGCAGCACCAGGGTGCGCGTGGTGTCCTCACGCCGGGCCGCCAGTGCCAGCGCGAGCGCGCCGCGCACGGGCTGCAGTGCACCGGCCAATGAGAGTTCGCCCGCGGCCTCCACCCCCTGCAGCCGTGCCGGGTCGATGGTGCCGGCTGCGGCCAGGATGCCCAGCGCGATGGGCAGGTCGAAGCGGCCGGACTCCTTGGGCAGATCGGCGGGCGCCAGATTGACCGTGACCCGCTGGTTGTGAGGGAAGGCGAAGCCGCTTTCGGCAAGGGCCGCCCGCACCCGTTCGCGCGCCTCCTTCACCTCCGTGTCGGCCAGGCCCACCAGCGTGAAGCTGGGCAGGCCGTTGGCCAAGTGCACCTCCACCCGCACAGCGGGGGCCTCCAGGCCGTCCAGAGCACGGCTCATCACCACGGCAAGTGTCACGGGGTTTCCTTTTCGGGCCAGCCTCCGCGGAATGCGAAGGTGGTGCATTCTTCAAAACGGACAGGCGTTTGTATGCACCCCATTGGTGCGCACCGAAATGGGGCCCCTGAATGGGGGGAGGGGGTCCGGTGGGGATGGGCGGCGGTCTTGGCCAGTGCGCGGTCCTCTGCAAAGCCGCCTCGGCTGCTGGGGCGAAGTGAGGCTGGCACGGAAGGTGCAGAGGCAACTCATCCTTGCTCATCCTTTCTCACACAGGAGCCCTCATGAAGTCTTTCGCCCTCGTTGCAGCCGCCGTCGCGGTGTCCGCCTTGGCCGTGCCTGCTGTCAGCGCCGCTGCTGACTCCTCAGTGGCCTTCAACGCTGGCGTGGTCACCGACTACCGCTACCGCGGCATTTCGCAGACCCGCCTGAAGCCCGCCCTGCAAGGCGGCGTGGACTACACCGCAGGCGCGTTCTACCTCGGCGCCTGGGCTTCCACCATCAAGTGGATCAAGGACGGTGGCGGTGGTGCTGACGTCGAGATCGACATCTACGGCGGCTACAAGGGCGAAATCGCCAAGGACCTGGGCTACGACATTGGCCTGCTGACCTACCAATACCCGAGCAACGGCCTGAACCCTTCGGCCAACACCCTGGAGGTCTACGGCGCCATCACCGCCGGGCCGGTCACAGCCAAGTACTCACACAGCACGACCAACCTCTTCGGCTTTGCAAAGAGCAAGGGCAGTGGCTACCTGGACATCAGTGCCACTTTCGATCTGGGCGGTTTTTCGGTCACGCCGCACATCGGCCGCCAGACAGTCAAGAACAGCGGCGGCTTCTCCTACACCGACTACTCGGTGGCCATCAGCAAGGAGATCTCCGGCATCACCTGGAGCGCCACCCTGGTGGACACCAGCACCTCGGCCTATACCGGTGCCGGCGGCAAGGATCTTGGCAAGGCCGGCATCGTGCTGGGCGCCAAGATGGCCTTCTGATTTCACAACCCCAGACCCACGGAGACGTTCATGAAGATGGTGACCGCAATCGTCAAGCCCTTCAAGCTGGACGAAGTGCGTGAAGCCCTCAGCGCCATCGGCGTGCAGGGCATCACGGTGACCGAAGTCAAGGGCTTCGGTCGGCAGAAGGGCCACACCGAGCTGTACCGCGGCGCGGAGTACGTGGTTGACTTCCTGCCCAAGGTGAAGATCGAAGCCGCCGTCGACGACGCGCTGGTCGAGCGCGTGATCGAGGCCATCGAAGGCTCGGCCCGCACCGGCAAGATCGGTGACGGCAAGATCTTCGTGTCTGCCCTCGAGCAGGTCGTGCGCATCCGCACCGGCGAGACCGGCAAGGACGCCCTCTGACCCCCACAGACCCACCACTTCAGAGATGACCATGTTCAAGAAATTCATCGCCACCTGCGCCCTGGGCCTTGCGGTCCTGGGCTTCTCGGGGGCTGTGCTCGCTCAAAGCGCGCCGGCGCCCGCTTCCCCTCCTGCAGCCACGGCGGCCGCACCAGCGGCTTCTGAGGCGGCAGCCCCAGCGGCCGCAGCGTCTGCGGCTGCGGCGCCTGCGGCCGCGGCCTCCACGCCGGTGCCCAACAAGGGCGACACGGCCTTCATGACGATCGCCACGGCGCTCGTGATCCTGATGACCATCCCGGGCCTGGCGCTGTTCTACGGCGGCCTGGTGCGCAGCAAGAACATGCTGTCGGTGCTGATGCAGGTCTTCATGATCTTTGCGCTGATCTCGGTGCTTTGGGTCGTGTACGGCTACTCGGCGGCCTTCACGGCGGGCAATCCGTTCTTCGGCACCTTTGACAAGCTGTTCCTGAAGGGCGTGACGCCGGAGTCGGTGGCGGCCACCTTCAGCAAGGGCGTGTACATCCCCGAGCTCACCTTCATCGCCTTTCAGGGCACGTTTGCCGCCATCACCACCGCGCTGATCGTGGGCGCGTTTGCCGAGCGCATCAAGTTCTCGGCCGTGCTGCTGTTCTCGGTGCTGTGGTTCACCTTCAGCTACCTGCCGGTGGCTCACATGGTGTGGTATTGGGACGGCCCTGACGCCATCACCGACGCCAAGTCCCTGGAGACGGTCACGGCGGCTGCAGGCTTCATGTGGGCCAAGGGTGCGCTCGACTTCGCCGGCGGCACGGTGGTGCACATCAACGCCGCCGTGGCGGGCCTGGTGGGCGCCTACATGCTGGGCAAGCGGGTCGGTTACGGCCGGGAGTCGATGGCGCCGCACAACCTGACGCTGACCATGG
>CAYSOD010000001.1:0-34017 GCA_964432385.1 uncultured Rubrivivax sp. | reverse complement strand
ACATGGCGCTGGACACCGGCGTGGGCGTGTGCGGCAAGGAAGGCCAGAGCGTGCCCGTGGGCGTGGGCCAGCCCACGCTGCGCATCGAGCGCCTGACGGTGGGTGGGACGGCGTGAGGAGCCTCGGCCCCGAGCGTCTCTCAGCTTGCTGAGCGGGCTGGCGAGGGCTCGCCACCTTCGGGGCGCGACACCGCCCAAAGGCCCGCAAACGTGAGCGCGCCGTTGACCAGCAGCAACTCCAGTCCCATCTCGTAGCGACCGAAGAGCGCGCGCTGGTTCAGGTCGATGAGCGCGCACAGCAGCGGCGCTGCCAGGGCCACCGCGGGCACCCAGCCGTCGCGCACCACGCGGCGGGTGAACATGCCGAAGGCGAACAGGCCGAGCAGGGGGCCGTAGGTGTAGCCGGCGATCTTCAGGATCAGGCCGATCATGCTGGGGTCGTCCACGGCTCGAAAGCCCAACACCAGCGCCATGAACAGCGCCGCAAAGCCCAGGTGCACGCGCTGGCGGATGCGCAGTCGCCGCGCTTCGTCCCAGTCGGTGCGACGCTGCAGGCCCAGCAAGTCGATGCAGAAACTTGAGGTCAAGGCCGTCAGCGCACCATCGGCACTGGGAAACAGCGCCGAGATGAGGGCCACGATGAAGACGATCTGCACCCAGCCGGGCAGGTGCTGCATCACCACGGCAGGAAAGAGCCGATCTCCCTTTTCGGGCATGCCCGCCTGTGCCGCGAACAGGTGCAGCAAGCCGCCGAGAAAGAGAAACAGCGTGACCACCGCCAGCAGCGTGAAGGCCAGCACGATGACATTCTTCTGCGCGTCACGCCGGGTGGTCACCGAGATGTTCTTCTGCATCATCTCCTGGTCCAGGCCGGTCATCGCGATGGTGATGAACACGCCAGCCAACACCTGCTTGACCCAGTAGGTGCGGCTCATGGGGTCTGTGCCGAAGACGGTGGACAGGCCCGCACCCTGCAGGCGCTCCACGCTGGCGGTGAGCGACAGGTCCAGCCGGCTCAGTAGGAACACCACGCACACCACCAGCCCGAACAGCATGCCCGCCGTCTGCAAGGTGTCGGTCCAGACGATGGTCTTCACGCCACCCTCGTAGGTGTAGAGCACGATCATCAGCAGAATGACGGCAGCCGTCAGCCAGAAGGGCACGCCCAGGCTGTCGAGGATCACGTCCTGCAGGATGCGCACCACCAGGTACAGGCGCGCCGTGGCGCCCAGCGTGCGCGACAGGATGAAAAAGGCCGCACCCGTCTTGTAGGAGCGCGGGCCCAGGCGCTCTGACAGGAAGTGGTAGATTGAAGCCACCTGCTGCCGGTAGTACAGCGGCAGCAGCAAGAAGGCCACCACCAGGTAGCCGATCACGTGGCCGAGGATGATCTGCAGGTAGGTGAAACCGCCTACGCCCACCGACCCCGGCACGCTGATGAAGGTCACGCCCGACAGCGAAGTGCCCACCATGCCGAAGGCCACCAGCACCCAGTTGCTGCGGCGGTTGCCGATGAAGAAGCTGTCGTTGTCGGCGCCGCGCGAAGTGCGCCAGGCCACCAGCAGGAGCAGGCCAAACCAGGCAAAGACGACCAGGGCCAACAGGGCAGGAGACATGGGCAGACTCAGGTCGAGTGAAGGCGTTCAGCTGGCCGGTAAGGGCCGCAGGCGATCGAAGTCGAAGCCCAGCACCGCCTGGGCCGCCAGCGTGCCGACCTGCTCGTACAACGCGACGATGCTCTCGCGCGTGCGCGGGTGGACGCGGTTGGACAGCAGCACGTGAAAGGTGCTCGAGAAAGGGTCGATCCACAACGCGCAGCCGGTGAAGCCGGTGTGGCCGAAGCTGCCCCGCGGGTAGCGCTGGCCGCGCGCCCGCGAAAAGGGCGAGTCGACATCCCAGCCCAGGCTGCGGCGCTCGGGCATATCCGCGGGTGTGGCCACGGCGGTCATGGTGGCCACGGCTTGTGGCGAGAGCACGACCACGCCGTCCAGCTCGCCGCCTTGCAGCAGCATCCGGGCAAAGCGTGACAGGTCAGCCACCGTGCTGAACAGCCCTGCATGGCCTGCCACCCCGCCCATACGGCGCGCAGTGGGGTCGTGCACCTGGCCGCGCAGCATCGTCACGCCTGGCTTCTGCGCCGGCAGCGCGGCGCCGATTTCGCCGTCCCACTCGGTGGGCGCGATGCGCTCCGTGGGCACTGGTGCCCAGGCCTGCGGATGGGCCAGAGGCCGAAAGCCGCTGTCATGCATGCCCAGGGGCTGAAAGAGCCAGGCGTGGGCCAGCGCGTCCAGCCTGCGGCCCGTCAGGCGCTGGGCAATCTGCCCCAGCAGGATGAAGTTCACGTCTGAGTAGCGGAAGAAAGTGCCCGGCGGGTGCGTGGGTGTGCGCGTGGCGGCCAACTGGAACGCAGCCTCCTCGCCGGCCCAGGCCGGCTGCAACGGCAAGCCGGCCGGCAGCCCGGAAGTGTGGGTGAGCAGCTGGCCCACGGTGATGGCCGGGCCGCCCCGGTCGCTCTCGAAACCGGGCAGCAGGTCGCGCACTGCCGTGCTGGGGTGCACCGCACCCTCCTGCATCAGGCGCGCCAGCACGCTGGCGGTGACCACCACCTTGGTGAGCGACGCGCAGTCGTAGACGGTGGAGGGCTCCAGCGGCTCGGGCGCGGGCTCCAGGGCCTTGCGGCCCACGGCGGTCTCGTAGGCTTCGCGGTCTGCGCCGGCCAGGCCCTGCAGCTGCGCAGACCCCGACGCCCCCGCTCTTTCCATCCGCTCGACCCGCACCACGGCACCAGGCAGTTGCCCGGCCGCCACGGCCGCGGCGATGGCGTCGTCGATCAGGCGCAGGCGAGCGGGGTCAAGAAGACGGGCAGGTGGAGAGGCTGCGGCAGATCGGGGCTGGGACATGAGCTTGACTTGGCCAACGGTCGGGGCCGTACCCACAGGATTTTTCTGACCCGACGCCTGGCCGGGAAAGGGCACCCCGGCGAAGGCCACCGCTGCTGCAGCCCTCAGGCACCATTGGCGGCGGCCCTGACTGCCGAGGGTTGTGGACGAAGGCCAAGACGCTGGAAGGCGGTTCTTGGGCATCGGCAGCTTCATCGGTGCACAGGATAGCCCGCTGTGCATCAGTGCCGCGTCAGGGATCCCCCGGGGGCGCGTGCTACATTCCAATTCATGCGTTTGCCTGCGTCGTTTTACTTTGCTTACTTTTGGATCTCGCACCGCCCGGCGGTTGGAGAGGCCAGCGCATAAGCAGAAACAGCGCGCCAGACCCAACGAAACCGCCGGAAGCCCCGGCGGTTTTTTTTCGCCTGTCGACCGCTGAACGCACCACCACAAACCCGCAACACCACGTCCAACCCCAACCATCACCAGGAGCCCCCGATGCCGAACCGCAACACCGCCACCAGCGAGGGTTGGTATGCGCACAGCGAAAAGACCAGCCAGACCGATGACCAGCGCATCAAGGACGTGACGCCCTTGCCGCCGCCGGAACACCTCATCAAGTTCTTCCCCATCGCCGGCACGGCGGTGGAGAAGCTCGTGGGCGACACGCGCCAGGCCGTGCGCCGCATCCTGCACGGCGAGGACGACCGCCTGCTCGTGATCATCGGGCCCTGCTCGATCCACGACCCGGCGGCCGCGATCGAGTACGCGCGCCGCCTCAAAGCCGAACGCGCCAAGTACGCCGACACGCTGGAAGTGGTGATGCGCGTGTACTTCGAGAAGCCGCGCACCACGGTGGGCTGGAAGGGCCTGATCAACGACCCATACCTGGACGAGAGCTACCGCATCCATGAGGGCCTGCGCATTGCGCGCCAGTTGCTGCTGGAGATCAACCGCAGCGGCGTGCCGGCGGCCAGCGAGTTTCTGGACACCATCAGCCCGCAGTACATCGCCGACCTGATCAGCTGGGGCGCCATTGGCGCACGCACCACCGAAAGCCAGGTGCACCGCGAGCTGGCCTCGGGCTTGAGCGCGCCCATTGGCTTCAAGAACGGCACCGACGGCAACATCAAGATCGCCACCGACGCCATCCAGGCTGCCGCGCGGCCGCATCACTTCCTGTCGGTGCACAAGAACGGGCAGGTGGCCATCGTGGAGACCAAGGGCAACAAGGACTGCCACGTCATCCTGCGCGGCGGCAAGGCGCCCAACTACGACGCCACCAGCGTGGCCACGGCCTGCAAGGAGCTGGACGGCGCCAAGCTGGAACCGCGCCTCATGATCGACTTCAGCCATGCCAACTCCAGCAAGCAGCACCAGCGCCAGATCGAGGTGGCACGGGATGTGGCCGCCCAGGTGAGCAGCGGCAGCCGCCAGGTCTTCGGCGCGATGGTGGAAAGCCACCTGACGGATGGCGCCCAGAAGTTCACCCCGGGCAAGGACGACCCAACCCAGCTGCGCTACGGCCAGAGCATCACCGATGCTTGCATCGGTTGGGAGGACTCTCTGGGGGTGCTGCAGACGCTGAGCGAGGCCGTGAGGGCACGTCGCCGGCGTGGCTGATCTGGCCTCCAAGGGTCGCTGAAAGCCCCACCACGCGCCCCGAAGTGCGGGCTTGCCTTCGGCGCGAGAAGCTTGCGCCGGCCTCAGGCTCCGAGGCGCGACAGCAGGGCCGCCAGGCCCTCAACCGCAGCCTTGACCTGAGGGTCTTGCGTCAGGCCGGCGTCGGCCGCGCTCCGCAGATCCTGTTGCGCTGCCCGGGCCGCCTGCACCGCCGCTGGGGCGTCTCCCGTGGCCTCCAGCGCCTGCGCGAGGGCCACGCCGCAGGCACCGCGCCGCGCGAGGGTGCGCCCCGCGGTGGCACCCGCCATGCCCACCATGGCCTCCCGCAGGCGGGGCAGGGCCTCTGCGGCCTGGCCTGCGGCCAGCAAAGCCCACCCGCGAGGCCAGGCAAACCAGCGCCTGCGATCAGTCCAGGTATTCACCTGCGGATCGTCAGCCTCAAGCGCCGTGATCACCTCTTCACTGCGCGCCGATACCCGCAGGGCCTCCTGGACCAACCCGGCCTCCAGCAGGACGGTGACAACGTTGCTGGCCTCTCCGGCCAGCGACTCGCGGTAGGCCACGTTCAGCGGCTCCATCGCCAGGGCTTGTTCCTTGAAGTCCAGGTCGCGCCGACCCTGGTGCACGGCCTGGTCCAGACGCCCCAGGCGGGCCAGCAACAGCATGCGGCCTCCCGCCACGATGCCCAGTTGGTGAAGCAGCGTGCTGTCGGTGGGGCGCTCCTGGGACAGTGCCAGGTACAGACTGTCGGCTTCAGCAAACGCCGCTTCCGCGGCCTCGGGGTTGTCCAGACTGGCCACCAGTCGACCTGCGCCCTGGGCCGAGCCGATGCCGAAGAGGGCGGAGGCGAGTTCGTGGCGCAGGTCGAAGTCTGCCGGGCAGCGCTGCAAGGCCTGACGAATGAGGTCGCGCTGGCGTTGGCGCCAAGACAAGGCGCCAGGGGCATCTCCCGCGTCACGGGCGAGCAAGGCTCGCCCCCGCAGGGACCGCGCCCACCACAGCCAGTAGCCGGGATCGTCGCGATGAACGGCCTCGCCCAGCGGGAACAGGGCCTGGGCCGACTCCAGGTGGCGCCGCGCATCCTCGGGCTGCACCAGGCTGCCCGCCACGCCGTCGATGAGGATGTCGGCCATCCGGGCGTGAGCCTTGGCGATCTCACCCGCCAAGCGAGGGTCAGTGCGCGCGCCATCGGCCAGGCGCTCCATGTGCGCCAGTGTGTCGCGCAGCAGATCGGCCTTCATGCGCAGGCCGCCTGGCAGGAAGGTGACGAGATCGGCGTAGCGCATCACCACGTCGCGTACCAGGCCGCTGGTCTCGGCCAACCTAGCGCGGGCATCGTCGCGCGCGGCGCGGGCCTGGCGCGCCTGCCAAGCTGAGACCGCCACCCCCGCGGCGAGAGACAGCACTGCCAGGGCCGCCACGGCATCACGCGCCTTCCAGGCGCTGAGGCCCAGCCCGGCCACCAGGGCCAGCAGCGCCAAAGCTACGGCGGTCACGGCGCCACGGTGGCGCCAGGCAAACCGGCTGCCGACATACCAGGCCGTGCGGGGCCGGGCGGCCACGGGGCGCAGGTCCAGATGGGCGCGCAAGTCCTCGGCCAGCGCCTGCACCGTCGGGTAGCGATCTGTCGGCTGCTTGGCCAGGGCCTTCAACACCACCGCGTCAAGGTCTCCGCTCAGGCGACGACGCTCCACGCCAGGATCCAGGCCCGAGGAAGCGGGTGACTGGCTGGGGGCCGTCGGCGTTTCCTGCAGTACTGCACGCAACGCTTCGGCCACGGTGGTCGCGCCGCGACCGTAGGGCCGCGTGCCGGTCAACAGCACATGCAGCAACACCCCAAGCGCGTAGACATCGCTGTGGGGCCCGACCGTCTCGCCGCGCACCTGCTCAGGGCTGGCGTACCCCGGCGTCAACGGGCGGGCTCCCTGCTCAGCTCCAGGCCCGTGCTCCAGGGCCTGCGCGATGCCGAAATCCAGCAACTTCACTTGCCCCTGTGGCGTGACGAGCACGTTGGACGGCTTCAGATCACGGTGCACCAGACCCTGATGGTGAGCATGCGCCACCGCGTCGGCCAGCTGCAGGAAAAGGCGCAGACGCGCGGGCAGCGGCGCTCCGGCGGCGGCCTCGTCCAGCGGCCGTCCCTGCACCGCCTCCATCACGAAGTAGGGTCGCCCATCCGGCAGATGGCCGGCATCCATCAGGCGGGCGATGTGCGGGTGGTTAAGGCGTGCCAACAACCGCTGCTCCTGGGCGAAGTGCGACCTGAAGCTCGTGTCGTCCACAGCGCCGCGCAGCACCTTGACCGCGACGGTGGCCTCGTAGGCGCCGTCGTCCCGGCAGGCCTCCCAGACCTCGCCCATGCCGCCTTGGCCCAGCAGCTCCGTCACCCGCCAAGGCCCGATGCGCTGCCCCGCGAGGTCTTGCTCTGCACGCTGGTCCATCCCGACAGCCGGCCGCTCCAGGAAGCTGTCCCGGTCACCCTGCCCGGCCTCGTCCGCCTCGAGCTGCGAGAGCAAAGCCCGGGCCTCGGCCAGCACGGCCGGCTCCACACCGCCAGCTGCCGCCGCCGACAGTGCCGCCTCCCGCTCATGTGGCGCCAGGCTGGCCACCGGGTCGAACACCTGGCGCACGGCCTCCCAGGAAGGGGGTTTCTCCTGAGCGGGTGGCGAGGCATTCAACATGGGTTGGTGGACTTGAGGCAGCGTGTCACTCCGGTGTACGCGGGAGCAGGCTGCGCCGCGGATCACTGCCGCGGGCACCAACGAGGGCCGTTGAAAGCCCGCGGTCACGCCACAATGCACCGTGTGACATCCCTCAACATCTCCCGCGTGAAGGACCCAAGCTTTCCTGGCACGGCGTCAGAGGACGCAAGCGACGTCACGCAATGGCTTCAGCAGCTCAGTGACGGGGCGGCAGGGGCCGATCAGGGTGTCTACGAACTCTTGTACCGGGAACTGCACCGCCTGGCCCGCTCGCACATGCGCCGGGAGGTGCCGGAGCACACCCTCAGCGCCACGGGCCTGGTGCACGAAGCCTGGCTGCGGCTGAACGACCAGCACAGCACCCGCTGGCAGAACCGGGGGCACTTCATGGCGGTGGCCTCCACCATGATGCGGCGCATTCTGGTGGACCACGCCATCGCCAAGCGAGCGGCCAAGCGGGAAGCTGAGCTGGAGCCGCTGTCCACCACTTTGGTGGACCGCCAGGGCCCGGCCCTGGACCGCGACGTGGTGGCCGTGCACGAGGCCCTGCTGGCCTTCGAGGCTGTGGATCCGAGGGCCGCCAAGGTGGTGGAGTTGCGCTTCTTCGGCGGCCTGGAGATCGACGAGGTGGCCCAGGCGTTGAACATCTCCACCGCCACCGTCAAGCGCGACTGGACGGTGGCGAAGGCTTGGTTGCGGCGGGAGTTGGGGGGCGCAGCCGCCTGAGTCCTGCGTCAGCAGGTGATCGAGTTGGACGTCCCCTTGCGGAAATCCGCCGCTGAAATCAGGGCCGACATGTTGGACGGGATGATCGTGACCCCGATCAACTGCAGGGACCCGGCAGCGGCGTCAGTGTCTGAGGCCTGCAACGTCACATAACGCACGGAATTGCCCCCCAAGTCGAAGCCTTCGCCCACACCGTCAGTAATGTCAGCGTTGAATTTGGCGCTGATGGGCGTAGCGGTCGGTTTGGATACGGTCAGGGTGTCACCTGACTTGACGAGGGTGCAGGTGCCTACCTTGAGGCTGAAGTCTGGGGCCACCGTGCTGCTGCAGGAGGAGAAAGACACCCCGTCGGCCACAGACTTGCAGTCCCGCGGGTCCAGCGCCTTCAGCAGGTCTGCCACGGTGGTGATGGAGGGCGCTGGCGCCATGGCCGGGAAGATGCCTGTGGAGACGTTCTTGCATGTGATCGCGCGGCTCACGCCCTCCGCGGTGGCGGTTCCCGAAGCATCCTGCACGGCGCCTGTGTCTTTGTGGATCACGACACTGATCTGGTCCGTGACCACCCGCCCGCGAAGGGCGATGACAAGACTGGTTCCGCTGATGCTGGCTCTGTCCGCCACATCGCTGTCAAAGTCTGCAGCGATCGGGTCCATCCCGGGCCGGGCGATCGTGACCGTGGGCCCCACCTTGGTGATCGTGCACTGGTTGAAGCTCAGCATGAAGTCGGACAGCACCAAGGAACTGCAACCCGTCAACGTTCCGCAGGCGCCCAGATTCAGGCTCTTGACGACGGCTTGACCGGCTGTCAGTGCCCCCGCCGGCAAGGCCGTGACGGTGATCTTGGCGGGCTTGCTGTTGGAGACGCCGTCGTTCACGACAAGCGTGGCCACGTACTGGCCTGGCAGGTCGGCCACGAAGGTAGTCTGGTCCGCGGTGGTGGACGACAGCGAAGCCGAACTGCCTTGAGGCCGGCTGTCGAGCTTCCAGGCATAGGTGATGGGCTTGCCCTCGAAGTCGAAGCTCGTTCGCCCGTTGAGCAGCACCGGAGCACCCGCCTGCACGGCGGGCCGGTCAGCCGTGGCGCGCGCCAGCGGCGCGAGGTTGCGGTTTTGGGCCAGCGCCGCCTGGACGGCCGTCTGGATCAGCGCGCCGAGGTCCGCACCGCTGACGGGCGAACTCTCGGTCACGGTCTTGACCACCCCTCGCAATTGAACGAGGTCTGTGGTGTCGACCTTCATAGCCTCTGTGTAGTGCCTGGCGTAGGCCACCTGGTTGGCCATCTTCTTGGCCGTAGCTGCCCACTTCACGTCGTCTGCTGGCTTTTTGGCCAGATTGTTGAAGATGGCATAGGTGATGTCACCGCGCGTCCAATTGGGCAGCGACAGCGCCGCCACGATGTCGGCCACCGCCTCGGCCTTGGCCGCTGGCGTGGCGCTCGTGCCCACCACGTTGTCCACCAGCTTCTGCGCGTACTCCTGGTTGGTCAAGGAAGCCGGGTAGGTCTCCAGGAACTGCGACTTGGTGGTGAAGACGTTGACGATGGCTTTGATGCTCATGCCTGCATTGGCTGCGTCCAGCAACTGGCCCATGTAGGTGGCGCCGGGTGCCGCCCCAAAGGCGATCGCGAAGAAGCGGTACAGGTCATCAGGATCATAGGCGGGAGCGGCAGTGGTCGAGACCGTGGCAGCCAGTGGCTCACGCCTCAGGTCTTCCGACACATCACCACCGCCACAGGCCGCCAGCAAGGCGGAACCCAACCCCGCAGCGAGCCCGACCCGCATGCGGGCCAGCCAAACCCAGCCGTGATCCAGTGAGCTTGCGCTGATCATGTTTGCGTCTCCAAAACTCGATAAGGTGAAAGCTGTCTGGCCGTCCATGGGAAGCACCGCGGATCATCTTCATGCCATGCAGCGTCAAATATTCCCAGGATGATGATGCTCCCTTGCACGAACTTAGAAACCGGAAAAACACTGGATCTTTGCGTTCAATTGCGGCGCACGTCTGCAAGAGCGCGCATCGCCCTCAAGCGCTCTTCCTGAAGATCACGATGCCTGCATCGCCAAAGCCCCCATAGAAGATGAGCGCCAGGTGGGCGGCGTTCACGCCGAACGGCAGGATGTAGGCCCGTGTTCGGGAGCCGTATGAGCGGGTCACGTCCACCTCGTCGAAAGTAATCTGGAGAAGGTCGGTGCCTTCGCCGTAGGCCGCCCGCATGCCCGAAAACCCAGGTCCGAAGACGAACTTCGAGGCTGCCGGGTTGGCCGCGCCGCCGTCTGTCTTCAGCGCCATCTTCAGGAACGCAGCGTCCTGGTAGGCCGGGTAGGACAGGGCCAGCTCGAAGCCCACCTTGGCCGTGGAGAAATCAACCGTCAGCTTCGACGCAGCCAGGTTGACGAGCCCAGGCGCAGGGTTGACGCCCGTGGTGGTGCGCGTGGGCATGGTCGCTGCGATGGCGGTGTAGTCGGCCCGGCCACTGGTTGGCAGGGCCACCGTGTTCAAGCCAATCACGTAGTGAAAGCCGTTGTTCGATTTCAGCCCTGTGGTGGTGAATGATTGCGTGAAGTACGTTCCCGCTAAAGTGCCGCCATTCCACCGCCCCCAGCTCAGGTCGGCGTTCCCACCCAGCTCGGTGACGGAGGCGCTGCCCACGGACAGGGCCTCACGCGTGGGGTTGGCCAGATTGGTGTACGAGAGCAGCTGGCCGTCTCCTCCAAAGCTCGCGCTCACATTGCGCAAATCGATGCTGTTGATACACAGTGCCGCACCACAGCCGAGCATGCCAGCGTAGCCCATGGTGTAGCTGCTTGCAGTGGTGAGTTTGAACCGGGTGGGCTCGACGGCCAGGTTGATGGCCGCCGTCAGGTCTCCGGCAGCAGGTGTGGACTCGGTAACGTCCTTCACCACCGCCCTGAGGGTGGCCAGATAGATGCTGTCCACCTTCATCGTCTCGGTGAAGTGTCTGGCGTAAGCCACCTGGTTGGCCATCTTCTTGGCCGTGGCCGCCCACTTCGCGTCGTCCGCCGGCTTCCTGGCCAGGTTGTTGAAGATCGCGTAGGTGATGTCCCCGCGCGTCCAGTTGGGCAGCGACAGCGCCGCCACGATGTCGGCCACCGCCTCGGCCTTGGCCGCTGGCGTGGCGCTCGTGCCCACCACGTTGTCCACCAGCTTCTGCGCGTACTCCTGGTTGGTCAAGGAAGCCGGGTAGGTCTCCAGGAACTGCGACTTGGTGGTGAAGACGTTGACGATGGCCTGGATGCTCATGCCTGCATTGGCCGCTTCCAGCAACTGGCCCATGTAGGTGACGCCGGGCGCCGCGCCAAAGGCGATGGCGAAGAAGCGGTAGAGGTCATCGGGGTCGTAAGCCGGCGCGGCCGTAGTCGTCACCGCCAGCGGCTCACGTCGCAGGTCCTCAGACACATCACCGCCGCCGCAAGCCGCGAGCCCAAGCGTCATCGCGGCCAGGATCGCCGCCCCAGACCGGGTCCGCCGCACCCCTGAAACGTAATCAAAGCTCATGGTCAGTCTCCCTGCTGTGCCAGCCGCTGGCGGCTCAGCGCTTCACGAAGGTATAGGTCACCGTGTAGGTGATCGTGACGGGCGAGGTGATCTTGGCGGAGATCGTGCCCTTGGCCGCAGCAGCGTCGTAAGAGCAGGCCTCGATGGTCAGCAGCCCGGCGGGCAGGGCCTGCTTGACGCTGGCGTCACCGCAGAAGTCGTTCTGAGTTGCCGGTTTGGTGGCGATGTTGTTGATGCACACCGCAGGAACGGGCACGCTGCCCAACCCGGAGACGGTGGTTTCCACCACCATCGAGTAGGTGCCTGCCGTTGGGTTGGCCGGGCAGGCCCCCAGGCTGACCGTTGGCGTCGAAGTGCCTCCACCGGCCGGCGGATTCGAGGTCCCACCGCCCGCCGCCGCACCCGACAGCGCAGCGTAGATGGCGGCGACGTAAGTCTGGGCCAGGCTGTTCCAGCTCGTGCCCTGGGCTGCGGTAAGCAGCGTGGCGTGGCTGGGAACGGCCGTCTTCAACGCCTCCAGCACCTTGTCGAGCGGATCGGTGGTCTTGGCTTCGAAGCCTGCCGTCATCGGGTTCTTGCCGCCCAGCGGGGTGGTCAGGCCGAGCCCGGAGGTGATGGCACCCAGTGCAGTGTTGACAGCGTCGGTCGTGAGTTTCTGGAAGTCTGCTGCAGAAATGGCGGAGAACCATGCGGTGGGGGCTCCACCATGCAGGCGAGCGACCACCAGATCGGTGAGCGGCGTCAGATTCACAGTGCCTGGCTGCAGGGCCACCGAGTGGTAGGCCACGCCAGCGGCCAGGTTGCCGCCAGAGACCTTGAGCTTGCAGGGCAGGGTCTGGCCTTGCAGCGCCACCTCGAAGGTGCCTGTGGCACTGGTCGTGGCCGACAAGGGCGCGCCCGACGCGCAGGCCACCTCGACCTTGCCGCCGGCAATGGGCGCGCCAGTGGCGGCAGTGCCGGCCAGCAAACCGGTGGCGTTGGGGGCATCGTCGCCCCCGCCACAGGCCGCAAGGGCCAGCGCGGTCAAGGGAGTGACCAGGGCCAGGCGTCGGGTGAAGGCGTGCATCTTCTTCATGGTGTTGAATTCCCTGAGCAAGCGATGTTGAAGTTGTGATCGAGATGCGGGGCAAGCCGTGGAAAGGGAAACCTGCGTCGCCACTGCCCCTTGTAGGGCCTACGCGAGAACCGCCAGCCAAAAGGATCAGAGGGAGCCTCGGAGGTGACGTTTGCTACTTCAAGGCCCCCGCAAGGGCCTTGTTGCCCGCCATCCCGGCCAGCATCGAGAGCTCGGTGTATCGGGCGGGGTCTGCTTCAAACAGGCGAAGCTCTTCATAGACCACCGACCCACGGCTGGCTCCCAGGGCCACGCTGGCGCGGAACAGGCTCTTGCTGACTTCGTTGAAAGCGTTCGGGTCATGGATGACCTTGACGCTGGCGTAGTCGCCGGGCACTGACAAAGGCTTGTCGACCGTCATCGTGCCCCACTCGCCCATGATGGTGTTGGACGAGTGCAAGGCCGTGACGTAGGTGCTGCGCGCAGGGGCCAGGGAGATGGCCGGCCGGGCATCCACCTCGGCCATGTTGGTCCAGCGGCTGTGGCCCGAGCTCGAGGTCTCGGAGAAGTCGATCACCACCTGCACGATCAGGGCGGCGGCGCCCGCATCCATGGCGGAGAACATCAGGCCTTTCATCTGCCCGAGGTCCATGAGGCCGCGGTCGCCGAAAGTCTCGGCTGCCAGAAAGACCATGGGCACCCCCGTGGGCGTCAGCACCGTGTACTCCCTCGGGTCACTGAAGTGCTTGACGGTGTAGACATCTCCGTCCTTGGGCTTGAAGGGCTGCACGTTGGCGTAGTGTGAGCTGCGGGTCAGGGCCTCGCGGGGCAGCACCTCCAGGCCCGCGGCCTTGAGCTGCTCCTGGAAGTCCGCGTAAAGACCATCGGTCACGGCCTGCATCATGGGGACGTTGACATTCTTCAAGGCTACGTCCAGCTTCTTGGACTGGCCGGCCGTGACGACGGTCAGGCCAATCATGCTCGTGTTGCGTGAGCCGGTCCCCGAGGCAAAGGCGCCCGTGCGGCCGACGAAAGCCACTCGGTAGCCCGCAATGACCACCTTGTTGGTCTTGCCCACCAGCGCCCGGATGTTGGCCCCGCCCGCCGACACCAACGAAGCCGCCGGCAGCGCCGCTCCTCTGGCCGCGGTGGAGGCCCTGGTGACCAGCTCGCTGACCGCGGCCGGATCCACCGGGGCTGCAGGCACGGCGACGCCTGCGGCCGGGACCGCCGCCTGTGTGGCCGCCGCGACCTTCTGCGCCTCTGCACCCGACAAGGCCTTGCCTGGCGCGTTCAGGTCTGACACCTTGCACTCCTTGGCCAGAAAGAGCGCGGTGAGATGTTCCTTGCGGGCGTTCGCCTGCTGTGCCCTGGCGGCCATCTGCTGCGCCGACTCCTGGGCTGACTTCTGCATCGCCCCGGCGCCAGCCTGCGCTGCCGCCTGACCGAAGAGGGCTCCACCCAGGCCACCGATGCGGCCGAACACTCCGAGCTTGCCGGCCATGTCGGCCACCGTGCTCGCCGCGCCGGCCGCCGTGCCGGTGGTCTTCTCCTTGTCCTCCGCCGCCTTGGCGTCGGCGATGAGCTTGTCCATCTGCCCCACCTCGGCGTGGATCTGGGCGCAGTTCAGCTCGTTGTCGGTGAGCTTGATGCGCTCGATCGGGCCGGCGGAGGCGCTGGCAGGCGCCGAAGTCTGGGCCTGGGCGGGCGCCGAGGCCCCCCAGGCCATCAAGGCCAGCGCGGCGGCGACCATGGCAACGGGCGCAGCGGTTCTAAAGTCAGCAGCTAAGGGCATGAGGAACTCCTGAAAGTCACGTTCAGCCCCCTTCAACTTCAAAGTCGTGGTGGCCTCTCCTGCATTCGCGGGATTCCAACTGCAAAAGGATCATGCGCCTTCATGGTCCGAGTCTTCCCATGAGGGCACCCCGTCAAGGGGCGCACCTGGCCAGGCGCTTCAGGGCATGGCATCGGGAGTGGCCGGAAGTGAAATCCCCCGGGAGGCCGCCCAGGCCTGCCTCAACCGCTGCTTCAAGAGCCGGCGTCTGCGCCCTCGCGCGCCAGGCGCTCGCTCTTCCAGTACACGTCATCGCCGCCCAGGCCGTCCAGATTGGCCCGGTTGAGCACACGCGCCAGCACGAACATCAGGTCCGACAGGCGGTTGAGGTACTGGCGTGGCGCCTCGTTGATGCGTTCGGCCAGGCCCAGGTGCACCACGGCGCGCTCCGCGCGACGGGCGATGGTGCGGCTGACGTGCGCCAGGGCCGCGCTGCGCGTGCCCGCCGGCAGGATGAACTCCTTCAGGCGCGGCAAGGTTTCGTTGTGGCGCGCCAGAGCTGCGTCCAGGCCGGCCACGGCTTCCACTTTGAGCAGGGTGTAGCCCGGGATCGACAGCTCACCGCCGAGGTTGAAGAGTTCGTGCTGCACGGTCACCAGCAGTTCGCGCACGTCCTCGGGCAAGGGCTCGGCCAGGAGCACACCGATGGACGAGTTGAGCTCGTCCACATCGCCCATGGCCTGCACCCGCAGGTGGTCCTTGGGCACGCGGGTGCCGTCGCCCAGGCCGGTGGTGCCGTCGTCTCCGGTGCGGGTGGCGATCTGGGTGAGGCGGTTGCTCATGGTGCGGGCGATGCTATCAGCCGGTGGCGCTTGCACACCGGCATGCCCCATAGCCCCCTCACGCGACAGCGCCATCGGATCCCGCACGAGGGCTGCCCAGCAGCCCCAGCGCGTCGTCCGAGGCACTTGGCTCCAGCCCATATTTGTCGCTCGGCGGCATGGGGCGGTCACGCCAATGCGGCTCAAAGGCGAAGGACGAGACCTTGCGGCCTGGCAGCAAGGCGCCGTTGCCTGCCCCGCGCGCATAGTCGTAATAGAGCTTGATGATCTCTTCGCGGCAGGCCTGCTGCGCCGCCGGATGGGCGACGCAGGCATCACGCCATTCGCGCACTCGCGCATGACGCGAGTCCTGCGGCAGGTCAAAGCCCTCGTAGTACTCCAGGAACCAGAGGCGCTGGAACACGGGCGTGTACACCGCCTCCGCCCAGCCAAAGCGGTCAAAAAGCCAGGGGCCGCGCGGCGAATGCTCCTCAAGGAAGGCACTGATCCTTGCATAGGTGTCCAGCAAGGACGCGTGCAGTGAGCTGCGCTGCGACGGGTTCTGGTTCATGACAAGGGTGTAGCCGCGGGTCACCAACTCCCCCTCCATCCTGACCAGCAACTGCTCGACGGCGCGCTCGTAGGGGTCAGACCGCGCCACGAGCGGGCCGGGCAGCAGGTCTTCCAGGTACTGCATGAGCACGAGGCTTTCCCGCAGCACGAGGCCGTCGGCAGTCTCCAGCACCGGCAGCGCCGTGGAGCCGCGGGTCTTCTCCAGCAGCCAGGCCGGGCGCGGCTTCGTGATGTCGACCACCTTGAACTCCACGGCCGGCCGGCAGCCCTTGAGCTCGAGCAGGATCTCCAGGCGCTGACAGAAGGGGCACACCGGAATGTGATGAACCTGGATGGGCATGGAGCACCTCTGGTCGGGTCGGTGGATGGCGCATCCTACTGACCGCAACCCGCCGCAGGGCCAGAACCTGCGCATAGACCAGGGTCTGACCGCAGGCACGCATGGGGCGCTGCCTAGAATCCAGCAACAGGAGATCGCCCATGAACGCCCCTCACGACTTTGCGCCCCACGTCGAACCCCGGCCTGTGCCCGCCCCCATGTTGGCGGCGCTGCGTGCGCTGTTCGGCGAGCGCTGCTCCACCGCCCCAGCAGTGCGCGAGCAGCACGGCCGTGACGAGTCACCGTTTCCTGTCACCCCACCCGAGGTGGTGGTGTTCTGCGAGAGCACCGAGGACGTGGTGGCGGTGGTGAAGCTGGCCGACCAGCACGCCGTGCCCGTGATCCCGTTCGGTACCGGCTCGTCGCTGGAGGGTCACCTGCTGGCGGTGCAAGGCGGCGTGAGCGTGGACGTGAGCCGCATGACGCAGCTCGTGCGCGTGAACCCGGAAGACCTGACGGTCACGGTGCAGGCCGGCGTCACGCGCGAGCAGCTCAACCGCGAGATCCGCGACACGGGCTTGTTCTTCCCCATCGACCCCGGCGCCAACGCCAGCCTGGGCGGCATGGCCGCCACGCGCGCCAGCGGCACGAACGCGGTGCGCTACGGCACCATGCGCGAGAACGTGCTGGGTCTAACCGTGGTGACGGCCAGCGGCGAGGTGATCCGCACCGGCACCCGCGCCAAGAAGTCCAGCGCCGGCTACGACCTCACACGCCTGATGGTGGGCAGCGAGGGCACCCTGGGCGTCATCACCGAGGTCACGCTCAAGCTCTACCCGCTGCCCGAGGCCGTGAGTGCGGCCATCTGCCACTTCCCCAGCGTGCAAGCGGCCGTGGCCACCACCATCCAGGTGATCCAGATGGGCGTGCCGATCGCGCGCTGCGAGCTGCTGGACGCCAACGCAGTGCGGGCGGTCAACGCCCAGAGCGGGCTGAGCATGCGCGAGTCTCCGCTGCTGCTGATGGAGTTCCACGGCACCGACGCGGGCGTGAAGGAGCAGGCCGAGACGGTGCAGGACATCGCCGGCGAACATGGCGGCGAAGGCTTCGAATGGGCCAGCACCCCCGAGGAGCGCACGCGGCTGTGGACAGCGCGCCACAAGGCCTACTTTGCCGGCATGTCGTGCAACCCCGGCTGCCGCACCGTCACCACGGACACCTGTGTGCCCATCTCGCGCCTGGCCGAGATCATCGACATCTCGGTGCAGGAGGCGGCCGAATCCGGCCTGCCGCACTACATCGTCGGCCACGTGGGCGATGGCAACTTCCACCTCGCCTACATGGTCAAGGACGGCGACCTCGCCCAGCGCGCCACCGCCGAGCGCCTGAGCCTGCAGATGGTGCAGCGCGCCATCGCCCTGGAAGGCACCTGCACGGGCGAGCATGGCATCGGCCTGCACAAGATGGGTTTCCTGGTGGACGAGGCCGGCGTCGGCGCCGTGGACCTGATGCGCCAGATCAAGCGGGCACTGGACCCGAAGAACATCTTGAACCCGGGGAAGATCTTCACGCTGTGACGGACCTGCCGGCGGCCTGCCTGAGGGGGCGAGAACCTTTCAACGGCCGCGCTGAAGACCCGACACTCAAGGGCAGGTCGGCGCTGGCACGTTGCCGCTGTGGCGCTGCACCGTGAACGAGGGCAGCAACAGCCGTTCGTCCAGCCCTCTCAGTTCCAGCACGAGGCTGCCGCTTTCGCCAGTGCGCACGCTCAACGAGGCGGGCGTCCCCGGCACTGCCTCGGCGCCAAAGATGCCAAAGTAGCGAGCGCCCAAAGCCGGGCTGCTGCCCCATTGCCCCCTGAATCGTTCCTGCGTGCAGCGCCGCTCCAGCGTGACGGTGTCCCCCTGCACGTCCAGGCGCCAACGCGCACCCGGGACGGTGTCAAGCCAAATTTCTGCCGCCGGATTGCCGCCCGTCGAACCCAGCCCCGAGGCGGCGGGGCACGCGGGCGATGTCGCGTTGCCGGGCGCGCAGGCGGCAACGGCCTGCGCCCCAAAAGCCTGCAGGCCGTCGGCCGCAGAGGTGAGGCCCGTACCCGTGCCGCCAACGCCTGGGCCGCAAGCGGCCAGCAGCAGGGCCTGGAGGCACAGCCAGACGGCCGCAGTGATCGCCATCCAACGCGAATGGGGCCGGGCTGAGCGGCAAGTGGAAGCGTGGTCGTTCATGACGGATCGTCCTCGGTGTCGTAGAAGTACACGCCCAGGCGCACGCGGCGTCGGGGCATGGTGTCAGGTGCGGTGGCGGCGTCAGGCCCCGGCGCTGAATCCGCCTGATCCGACTCGAAGCGCTGCTGGGCTTCGCGCAGCAGGCCGGGCAGCATCTGCTGCCATGCGGCCGTGGCTGCCTGGTGCAGGTGTGCGGCCGATGCGGGCTTGAGCCGATCCACGTACAGGGCCTGCTCCAGGAAGTTCGCGCCATCCTGCAGGTTGGCGGTGGCGGCGTCGGCATGATCGGCCAGATTGGCGGCCATCAGCGCCGCCATCTCGGCGAAGCCCTGACGCGGGGCGAACCCCTGGGCGCACAACGCGACGCGGCCATCCTCGGCGCAAGTCACCACGCCCAGCCGCGCCAGTTCGTCCCGCAGGGCGCGCGGGCGCACGTCCTGGCTGACGGCGCTCACCAATTCGTCGAAGGCCGCACGCGACAGTTCGCGGGGCCTGCCTTCAGCGTCCTGCCAGGCGGGTTCCGACATCCACCGGCCCACCACCTCGCCTGCCAGAGAGACCGGCGGGTTCAGATCGTCCCTTGATGCTTCGAGGGTTTCGCCGCGAGTAAGCGCTCGCACGTCACGCCTGTGAACCCCACTGAGCAAGGTCAGGGCACTGTCGGTGACGGGCATGGCCTGGGCCTGCAACTCCTGGCGTGCCGCCTCCAGAAACGCCGGCTTCAGCGCCGTGGCAAACGCCGTGTAGGTGACGCCATGGCGCAGCAACAGGCGCAGCAACGGCCGCAGGGCCCGCAGCACGGTGTGCAGAACGATCTGATGACGGGTGCTCACGAGGGCTGGCCGACGGGTACTTGACAGGACTTCAGAGAATGTGGGAAATTATCCCACGTCGCTGGCCTCACCGCAAGAACCCGCCACAAGGGTTCCGGGAGGCGCAATGGGGCCGGTGACATCTAAGACATCGCAAGGAGGAATCACCATGCGCACGACCTGCCCGCCCCTCAACTGCGCCCCCGAAGCGCCACCGGACTCCCAACCCATGTCCGCTGCTGGAGGGGCCCTCCGACCCCGGCGGCTGGTGCTCGCGGCGGGGTTGGTGGCCAGCCTGGCTGGCGCGGTGATCTCCCTCAGCGCCTGCGGCGGCGGCAGCTCGGCCACCACGCCCAGCGCACGGCCGCTGGCGGCGCTCGAACCCGTGGCCGAGGGCACGCTGGTTCCCAAAGTGCGGGAGATGCTGCGCAACCGGCAGGCGGCGCGCGCGGCCAACCCATCGGTGAGCTTTGACGGCCTGGCGGCCTCCACTGCGGCAGCCGGCGCGGTGAGCCTGCCCAGTGCCTCGGCTGCGGCCACAGCCGCTACCGCACCGGTCTTTTCCGGCACGACGGTGCAGGAAGCGGGGGTTGACGAGGCCGACTTGCTCAAGACCGACGGCAAGCTGCTCTTTGCATTGGACGGTCACACCCTGCGAGACGCGCAGGGCTTCGCACGCCCGCAAGTGCGCGTGGCTCGCGCCGGCGCCCAGGGCGCGGTGGAGCCACTGGGCAGTCTGGTGATGGACGTGGGTACCGATCCGGCGCTCCCCAGGGGGCTTCTGCTGTCCAGCAAGGCCACCCGGCTGGCGGCGCTGGCCACCTCGTCAGCCTGGGGCGGTTCGCCTTGCCCGCCCGGCATGCTGTGCGCACTGCCGGTGGTCGGCAACAGCAACCCGGTGGTTCACCTGCAGGTCGCCGACGTCTCGGCCAGCGGCGCACTGACCAGCGCACGCCGCCTGGCCCTGGACGGGCAGCTGGTGGCGGGCCGGCGCATCGGCGATGTCATCCACCTCGTCACCACATGGAGCCCACGCCTGGCCTACGAGGCCCTGCCCGCCTCCGCCTCCGCAGCGGAGCGCGAGGCCGCCCTGGCCGCGCTCAAATCGGCCGACCTCCTGCCAGGTGTACGCATCGACGGCGCAAGCCGCCAGAGCCTGGTGGCCGAGAGCGACTGTCTTGTCCAGCCCAAGAGTTCGTCGCTGTCCTTGACGGTCACCACCCTGGTGGCGATCGACCTGGCTTCCCCCGCGCTGACCACCCGGGCGCGCTGCTTCTTCGGCGGCACCGAGGGGCTGTACATGTCGCCCCAGAACCTGTACTTGGCCACGACGCGCTCGCCCCAGCCCACGACCGGGCCCGACGGGCGTGCGGTGTTTCCCACCGGCTTCGTCACCGACCTGCACAAGTTTGCCGTGGAGGGCTTGAACCTGGTCTACAGGGCCTCGGGCGAGGTCAAGGGCCACCTGGGCTGGGACGCCGAACGCATAGCCCTGCGCATGAGCGAGCACGCAGGCGACCTGCGCGTCATCAGCTACACCGGCACCAGCGGTTGGGCGGCGGCTTCGGATGCGGTGCCAGCCACCGGGTCCGTGACGCCCGCCACCTCGGCCTCACCCGCCACGCTCACCATCCTGCGGGAGAGCACGGCCGATGCGGCGATGAAGGCGCTGGCCACCTTGCCCAATGAGCGACGCCCTGCCCCGCTGGGCAAGCCCGGTGAGCAGATCTACGGGGTGCGCTTCTCTGGCGAGACTGGCTACCTGGTGACCTTCCGCCGCACCGACCCCCTGTACGTGCTGGACCTCAAGGACCCCGCGGACCCCAAGGCTGCCAGCGAGCTGGAAGTGCCGGGCTTCTCGGACTACCTGCTGCCCTTGCCGCAGGGCCTGCTGCTGGGCGTGGGGCGCGACGCCGACGCCAGCGGTGTGGCACTGGGGCCCAAGGTGGCATTGTTCGATGTGCGCGACCCCACCAAGCCCTCGCTCATCACCTCACGGACCTTCGGCGCCCGGGGCAGTGCCAGTGCGGTAGACCACAGCCCCCACGGCCTGAACCTGCTGCAGGCTGGAGGGGTGGCTCGGCTGGGCTTGCCCATGACACTGCGCACCAAGGACTGGGGGCCCGAGGCGCAGCACCTGCTCAAGCGCTTCGAGGTCGACACGGCTTCGCGCACGCTGGTGTGGAAGCCCGACCTGGCGGCTCCGGAGGGAACAGACCCGATGGACGTCAGCGCAGACCGCAGCGCGCAGATCGACAACAACGTGTTCTTCTTGAGCCAGGGTCGGCTGGTTGGGGGGGTTTGGCCGTAGGCTCCGGGCTGAAAGCTTTTCCGAAGTCAGCATCAAGCGCCCGCAGTCGCACCGCACCGCCTGCTCTTGCGCGGCCTCAAGCAGGCTTCAAGCACCCGGGTGACCATGCCGGGCCATGGTGCATGCATCCGCCCCGTCAGCGCCGCCCTTTCAGTGCCCTGAGACACAGGGCCCAGCGCCCGATGGCACCTCTTCGCAAGGCGCTCCCGGCGCCGCGCGCGGCGGCCCCGTTTCGCTGTCCTGCGTCATCCCGTGCTGGGACGAAGCGGAGAACCTGAAGGTCCTGCTGCCGAAGGTGGAGCAGACCTTGCGCCGCTGCGCGCCAGCCTGGGAGGTGATCGTCGTGGACGATGGCAGCCGGGACGGCAGCGCCGCGCTGCTGGGTGCCTGGGCGCGTGAGCCTGGCCGCCTTGTGCTGCAGCTGTCGCGCCACTTCGGCAAGGAGGCGGCGCTGGCCGCCGGGCTGGAGGCGGCGCGCGGGCAGGCGGTGGTCACCATGGACGGTGACCTGCAACACCCGCCCGAGCTGATTCCCAGCTTTGTGGAGCGTTGGCGCGCGGGGGCTGACGTGGTGGTGGCTTCACACGCGGACCGGCGTGACGAGTCCTGGCTCAAGCGGCTGGGAGTGCGTGGCCTGCAGGCCTTGATGAAGACGCCGGACCACCTCGAGATCCCCCCTGGAGCGGGCGACTTCAGGTTGATGGACCATCGTGTGGTGCTGGCGCTGCGCTCGCTGCCCGAGCGCAACCGCTTCATGAAGGGGCTGCACGCCTGGGTGGGCTTTGAAACGGTGGCGGTGCCCTTCACCCCCCCACCCCGGTGGCGGGGGCACAGCCATTTCGGACCGCTGCGCCTGGCCCGCCTGTCGCTCAACGGCCTGACCGCGTTCACGACCTGGCCGCTGCGCGCTGTCAGCGCCATCGGGCTGGTGCTGGCCTTGACGGCCTTCGCGATGGCCGCCGTTCTGGCAGCTTCGCACCTGGTGCGCGGGCGGGAGGTCAGCGGCTGGGCCGCGGTGATGGTGGGCCAGTGGTTGATCGCCGGCCTGCAGATGACGTCCCTCGGGGTGGTGGGCGAGTACGTGGGGCGGGTGTTTGCCGAGGTCAAGGCGCGGCCGCTGTTCATCGTGAGCCGCCGCCTGGGCCGGGGCCTGGCGTCGAGTACCGCATGAAGGTCACTGGGGTCCTGCTGGGGCCTGCGGAAGGCGCACCCTGCCCACCAGGGCAGGGCCCCCCAGCTCGCGAGCCGGCCTCCACCGGTGAAGGCCCCCAACCGCTGGCCTGGCGCCACACCCTGGCGGTGGCCTGCGGCAGCTTTCTGTTCCTGGCTGCCTGGGCGGGCCTGCGGCCCCTGTTCCTGCCCGATGAAGGCCGCTATGGGGGGGTGGCGCGCGAGATGCTGCTCAGCGGTGACGCGCTCACGCCCACCCTGGGTGGCCTGCCCTACTTCCACAAGCCGCCTTTGTTCTACTGGATCACGGCCGGTTCGATGGCGGCGTTCGGGCTGAACGAGTGGGCAGCACGTCTGGCGCCCCTGCTGGGCGCCTCGCTCGGTGCGGCGGCCTTGCACCGCTTTGTGCACCGCTGGGATGGGCCGCGCCGGGCACGGCTGGCCCTGGCTGCGCTGCTGGTGCAGCCCCTGTGGTTCATGGGCGGCCAGTTCGCCAACATGGACATGCTGGTGGCCGGGTGCATCACCGCGGCCACCCTGCTGCTGGCCGACTCGGTGCGCAGCATGCAGGCGGGTCTTGCCCACCGGCCCGCGCTGCTGGGGGCCTGGAGCGCCATGGCGCTGGGGGTGCTGGCCAAGGGGCTCATCGGCGTGGTGCTGCCAGTGCTGGTGGCCAGCGCTTGGTTGCTGATCACCCCCAAGGGGGCGGGGCTGCGGCTGTGGCGGGCGCTGTGGTGGTGGCCTGCGCCAGCGCTGGCAGCGGCGGTGGCGGCGCCTTGGTTCGTGGCCATGGCCTGGAAGCATCCAGGCTTCCTGGAGTACATGGTCCTGGAACAGCATGTGCGGCGCTACGTGGCAAGCGGCTTCAACAACCCGCAGCCCTGGTGGTTCTGCGCAGCCGCGCTGCTGCTGTTCAGCGCCAGCGGGCTGGAGTGGCTGTGGAGGTCCTGCAGGCGGCGGCAAACCGGGCTGGCCGCCGCACATGCCGACACCTTGAGCCTGATGCGCGTGTGGGTGGTGGCGGTGGTCGTCTTCTTCTCCGTGCCGCAGTCCAAGCTCGTGGGTTACGTGCTGCCCGCGGTGCCGGCGCTGGCCGTACTCATGGCTGCCGGCATGGAAGGCATGCGCAGGCCCGGGCCCTGGCCGGTTCGCCGCTGGGCACTCAGCTGGGGGGCGGCCCTCGCGCTCAGCCTGGGCTTGACCGTGGGCGTGGCCTGGCAGGCGCCGAAGAGTTCAAAAGCGCTCGGCCAGGCGTTGCGGGCGCAGCGCCTGCCGGCACAACCGGTCTGGCTGCTGGGCGTGTACCCCTTCGATCTCGCCTTCTATGCCGGGCTTGAGATCCCTGCGAGAGTGGTCGACCACTGGGACGACCCGGCCCTCACGCAGCGGGACAACTGGCACAAGGAGCTGGCCGATGCGCAGCGTTTTGCCCCTGCCGGAAGCGCCCGGATCCTGGTGCAGGAGCGGGAATGGGCCGCGCTGCTGTGCAAACACGCCATCTCCTGGGTGATCGGCCCCGCCGGGGCGCTGCCGCGCTGGCCCGTGCTGGAGGTGAGCCTGGAGGTGGCCCGGGGCCCAGGCGACCTGCGCCTGTGGCGGGTGAACCCAGCCAGACCCGAGACCGCCAGCCGCCTGGGGTGCACCCAGGAAGTTCAGGCCAGCGTGACATGAAGCCCTGGTCCCAGCCCCTGCGGCAGCCCACATCGCGGCACCTTTCGCAGCCGCCGCCCCAAACCCTGTCGCAACCCCTTTCAAGGACTTCTGCGCAGGCCTCTTGGCCCGAGGTTGAAGGCTTCGCGCGCAGGCGGGCCATTGCGGTGGCCTGTGACGACTTTGGCCTGCACCCCGACATCGATCGCGCCGCCCTGCATCTGGCCCGCCAGGGCCGGGTGCAGGCCATCGGCTGCCTCGTGCGCGGGCCGTCCTGGCCGCAGCACGCGCACGCTCTCAGGCACCTGGACCCGGCACGCGTGGACATCGGCTTGCACCTGGACCTGAGCGCCGGCGCCCCGGGGCTCTCCCGGCGCCTGGCGCTGGTGGTGCTCATCCTGAGAGCGCTGGCAGGCTTGCTGGATACGAGTGCGCTGCGCCTGCGGATCCGCAGCCAGCTGGACGCCTTCGAGCAGCACCTGGGGCGCCCACCGGCCTACGTGGACGGCCACCAGCATGTGCACCAGTTGCCCCAGGTGCGCGATGCCCTGCTCGCCGAACTGGTTGGACGCGGGCCCGGCGGGTGCGCGCAGCGCCCCTGGCTGCGGTCCACCCGAAGACCTGAACGGCGAGGCCTCACGGGCGGCGAGCGGGCCGCGGCCCTGAAGGCCCGTCTGATCGAGCAGCTGGGCGCCGCCGGGCTGAGTGCGCTGGCAGCACAGCACGGCTTTCTGCAAAACCGCCATCTGCTGGGTGTCTACGTGTTTGGCACCGACCGCCTGCGGCATGCCCAGCGTCTGCAGCATTGGCTGCTGCAGGCGCAAGACGGCGACCTGTTGATGTGCCACCCCGCCAAGCCGCCGCAAAAGGGGGCCCCAACCCAGCCGGACTCCACCGCGAGCGCACCGCAAGGGCCGGCGCGCTACATGGAAGCCCAGTGGCTGGAAAGCCCCGCCTTCGACCAGGCCTGCCGGCACGCAGGCGTGGTCCTTCGCCCCCTGAGCCGGGTGCTCCCGGGCCTGTCGTTGCTCAGCCCGCAAGCAGAAAACCGCCCAGGCGCGCCAGAACTTGCGGCGCAGCAAGGCATCGACCCACCTCGAGGCTAGGCTGAAGAGCCTGCCCACACCAGGGCGGCGGTGCGATGATGGGGCATGAACCGCCATCTGCTGCTGCTCGCCTTCTGTCAGGGCATGTTCCTGACCAACACCGTCACCTTCATCGCCGTCAATGGCCTGGCCGGATTGGCGCTGGCGCCCGTGGGGTGGATGGCCACGCTGCCCGTCACCAGCTATGTGATCGGCGGCACGCTCAGCGCCCCGCTGGTGGCGCGTCTGCAGGCCCAGTGGGGCCGCAAGCGCAGCTTCCAACTGGGTCTTCTGATGGCAGCGGTGTCGGCCGCCGCCTGCGCCTTTGCCGTCAGCCACAAGAGCTTCGGTTTGCTGATGGCGGCCACGTTGCTCGCGGGCTTCTACCAGGCCAACGCCGCGCTGTACCGATTTGCCGGTACCGAGGTGGTGGAGCCCTCCTACAAGGAAAAGGCGATCTCCTGGGTGCTGGCAGGCGGCATCGTGGGCGCCGTCATCGGCCCCAACCTGGCCAATGCCTCGGTGGACCTGCTGCCCGTGCGCTATGCCGGTGCCTACCTGGTGCTGATCGGCGTGGCCGCGGTGGCCTTCGTGGCGCTGTCGTTCATCCAGTTCCCGCCGCACAAGGCCCCGGAGCCGGGTGCTTCTTCGGGGCGGCCTCTGGCCGAGATTGCACGCCAGCCCACCTTCATCGTGGCCGTGGCCGCGGGAGCTCTGGGCTATGGCGTCATGAACCTGCTGATGGCCGCCACCCCGCTGGCCATGCAGCAATGCAAGCACCCCTTTGAAAGTGCCACGCTGGTGCTGGAGTGGCACGTACTGGGCATGTTTGTGCCCAGCTTCTTCACCGGTCACCTCATCAAGCGCTTTGGTGCCCTGCCCGTGATGGGCGTGGGCGTGGTGCTGAACCTGGTGTGTGTGGCCGTGGCGCTGAGCGGCGTGGACCTGATGCAGTTCCTGGTGGCGCTGTTCACGCTCGGTGTCGGCTGGAACTTCTTGTACACCGGTGGCACCACGCTGCTGACCACCACCTACCGCCCCGAGGAGAAGAACAAGGCGCAAGGGGCCATGGACACCTGCGTGTTCGCCACCATGGCCGTGAGTTCGTTCTCCTCCGGCGCTCTGGTCACCACCCAGGGCTGGACCCTGCTGAACTATGGGTCGCTGGTGCCCATCGCGCTGGTGGGCGCCGCGCTCCTGTGGCTGGCGGGCCGGCAACGGTCCGCCGCCTCGCCTGCCTGAAGCAGCCCTCGCCTTTAGCCCTCGGCCATGCAGGGGCCAAATGCATGATTTCGCAGACGCAAGCCAAGGCCTCTTGAACCATCGCTTCAAGGGGCCCTGCAGGCGCGCTCAGCTTGCCAGCACCGGCTTGAGCGCCCGCGCAATGCGCACCTTCAGGGCTTCGTCCGGGGGCACCATGGGCGCGCGAGGGTGGTACAGCGGCAACCCCTGCAGGTGTTGGATGTATTTCACGCACCCCGGCAGGATCTCGTGGGGCAGGACATTCCACAGGCGGTTGAGGTGGAAGTGCAGTTGACGCGCTTCGCCGTGCCGGCCAGCCTGGACCATCTTCTGCAGCCGCACCACCGGCCCGGGGACGGCACTGGTCAGGGCCGAGATGGCGCCGTGCATGCCCAGGGCGAATCCGGGATACAGCAGCGCATCGATGCCACTGAGCACGATGTTGGGCTCCTTGACGTTGAGCAGCAGGTCTGACAGCGACTTGAGGTCGCCGCTGCTCTGCTTCATGCCGATCACGCCCGGCACCTCGTCCATGATGCGCAGCATCGAATCCACGCTCAGGTAGTTCCACGGGATCACGTTGTAGATGAGGATGGGGATGCCCGTTTCCTCCCAGATGGTGCGGAAGTGCTCGATGGTGGCCTGCTCGTCGGGCTTGAACAGGTAGTGCACGGGCGTGACCTGCAGCGCCACCACCTTCATGCCTTCGAGCATGCGGGTGCGGCGGATGGCCTGCACGGTGCTGTTGACGATGAGGCCGGCCAGGAAGGGCACGCGACCGGCGGTGGCCTCGTAGGCGTCCTGCATCGACTCGACGAACTCGGCGTCCGACAAGGTATGGCCCTCGCCCGTGCTGCCGCCCACCACCACGCCGTTGGCGCCGGCGTTGACGATCAAGTCGATCTGCTCGCGCATGGCATGGCGCACAAGGCGGCCCTGTTCGTCGAAGGGCATGGCGATGGGCGGCAGAACGCCGTGCAGCAGGTGGCGCAGGTCGGGGGTCTTGGAGCTCATGTTGGGGTTCCTGTGGGTGGAGCGGTGAGGATGCGGCGAAGCGTCAGGGTGATCAGCACTTGACACGACCGACCCCGGTTCATAAAGTCTCTCAGCGTTCCGCATTTCGGTCAAGTATTCCGGATTCCGGACATCACAACCTCACTCACCACAGGAATCTCCATGAAGCCTTCAGGAATCACCCGCAGAGCCGGCCTGGTCGCCATGAGCGCCTGGCCGCTTGCTGTCACCTCGCCCTTGGCCTTTGCGCAATCGGCAGACGCCTATCCCAACCGGGCAGTGGAATTGGTGGTGCCGTTCGGTGCCGGCGGCGGCACCGATGTGCTGGCCCGCGTGTTCGCCGAGGCCGCCAAGAAGCACTTCAGTCAGCCCTTCACGGTGTTCAACCGGCCGGGCGCGAGCGGGGCCATTGGCTTGGGCGAGGTGGCCCAGAGCAAGCCCGACGGCTACAAGATCGCCATGATGACTTTGGAGATGGTGATCCTGCCTCACCTGGGCATCGGCAAATACCAGCCCGAAGACTTCGTGCCCATCGTGCGCCTGAACCAGGACCCGGTGGTGCTGGCCGTGAGCGCCACCTCCCCGTGGAACACGATCGAGGAGTTCGTGGAGGCCGCCAAGCGCAGCAAGGATGGCCTGCGCTTCGGCAATGCCGGAGTGGGAGGCGTCTCGCATCTGGCTGCCCTGGGCCTGCAGCAAAAGCTGGGCGCCACGTTCAACCACATTCCCTACCAAGGCAACGCGCCGGCGGTCGTGGCACTGCTGGGCGGACACATCGATGCGGTCGTGCCTTCACCGTCGGAGGTCTCGTCGCAGGTGGCCGCCGGCAAGCTGAGGATGCTGGCGGTGATGGGTGACCAGCGCCTGAAAGGTTTCGAAAGCGTGCCCACGCTCAAGGAGCGGCGCATCGACCTGTCCATCGGCACCTGGCGCGGGCTGGGCGCACCGCGAGGCCTGCCGCCGGACGTGCTGGCAAAGCTCTCAGAGGTCGGTCTGAAGGCCGCCAACGATCCGAGCGTGAAGGAAGCCATGGACAAGCTCAACTTGGGCTACTCGGTGGCAGACGGCACCAGGTTCAAGGCCGAGATCGACCGCGACAGCGCATACTTCAAGACCCTGATCACCCAGCTCAACTTGAAGGTGAACTGATCACGTCCATGGCCCCGAGCGCGTCCGCTGACCCCGCCGACAAAAACCGCATCCAGTCCTACCAGCGCATGATGGAGGTGCTGCAGTGCTTCTCCACTGTGTCGCGGCGCCTCACCCTGGCCCAGATCGCCAGCACCACGGGCCTGCCTCGGCCAACGGTGCACCGCATCCTGGCGGCTCTCAAGGAAATCGGCTTCATCGAGCAGGACGTCAGGGGCGGTGGGTACATGCTCGGCATCGGCCTGTACGAGTTGGGCAGCCTGTCGCTGGCCAACATGGACCTGCACCGCGAAGCGCAGCCCTTCGTCGATCAACTGGCGCGGCACTCCAGCGCCTCGGTACACCTGGGGGTCTTCAACGGCCAGAGCGTCGTCGTGATCGAGCGCGAAGACTTCGAAGAACCCCGCAAGAGCCTGGCCAGCCGCGTGGAGATCGCCCCCATCCACTGCACGGGGGTGGGCAAGGCGGTGGGCGCTTTCCTGCCCAAGGACGCCGTGGCGCGCATCGCGGCGGGCGGGCTGCGCTCCTACACCTCGCACACGATCACCGCCCTGGCGGCGTTGGAGCGTGACTACGCCAAGGTGCGCAAGCGCGGATATGCCCTGGACAACGAAGAGCTGCAGCTGTTCGTCCGCTGCGTGGCCGCGCCCATCCGCAACGCCGCTGGCCGCGTGTTCGCGGCCATCAGCGTCTCCGGCCCTCCTGACCGGATGACGGCCGAGCGGCAGTTGCAGCTTTCATCCGTGGTGATCGACACGGCGGGTGCCATCTCCCGGCATCTGGGGTTCGACGGCACCGTGCTGAGTTGAAAAGCTGAGGTATCCCTCGAGCACCCAACACACTCGGCCCAGCCGAGGCGGTACAGCTGGCGACGCGGGGGCCATAAGGCGGGCTCACTGCGGGCTAGGCTGTGGCGACGTCCGTCTTGCCGACTTCAGCGCGCCCCACGCTGATACACCACCCAGTACACCCCGGCCACCAGCACGCTGCCGCCCAGCAGGTTGCCCGCAATGACGGGCAGCAGATTGCCGAAGATCGCACCTGCTCCAGGCGCGGGAAGGCCCGCTGCGGCGCCCGTGGGCTCCAGCAGCAGGGCCAGCGGAAAGAAAAAGAAGTTGGCCACCGAGTGTTCAAAGCCCAGCGCGACGAAGGCGGTGACGGGTGGCACCACGGCCACGGCCTTGTCCACCACGCTGCGGCCGGCTGCCGCCATCCACACCGCCAGGCACACCAGCACGTTGCACAGCACGCCGCGCAGAAACGCCACGTCGGCGGGCAGATCGGCCTTGGCCTGCGCCACCTTCAGCGCCTGCTGTGCGAGACGGCCGCCGTTGAGCGATCCCACGTCCGCGCTGGCCACGGCCCAGGCCAGCAACCCGGCACCCAGGGCATTGCCCAGGCAGACCACACCCCAGTTGCGCAGCACCTCGTTGGCCGAAAGCCGCCCGTCGGCCCAGGCCATGGCCAGCAGGTGATTGCCGGTGAAAAGCTCCGCCCCGGCCACCACCACCGTCAGCAGCCCGAGCGAGAACACCAGTCCTCCCAGGACCCGCGCAGACGCAAAGGACCCCGAGGAGTCTGATGTCACCAACAAGAAGAACAGAGACCCGAAGCCAATGTAAGCGCCTGCTAACACGGCCAGCAAGAGCATCGACGCGAGCGGCAGACGTGCCTTGGCCACGCCCAGCACTTCGATGCGCTCGGCCACCTCCTTGGGGGAGAAGGCGTCGAAGCTGAACATCGGCGTCACCGCCCGAGCAGCACCTTCTCCAGGAACAGGATGCGCGCGTAGAACAGGTGGTCGGCGTTCTCTTTCTTGGCGAAGCCGTGACCCTCGTTCTCGGCGATCATGGTCCACACCGGCACCCCATTGGCCGCCACGGTGCGAGCGATCTGCTCGGCCTCCTGCACCGGCACGCGCGGGTCGTTGCGCCCGTGAATGACGAACATGGGCACCTTGATGCGGTGAGCGTTGTTCAAAGGGGCGATCTCCTGCATCCACTGGCGCATGGCGGGGTCGCGCTCGTCGCCGTATTCCACGCGGCGCAGGTCGCGCCGGTAGCTCTCGGTGCGCTCCAGGAAGGTGACGAAGTTGGAGATGCCCACAGCCGGCATGGCGCCGCGGATGCGGTCGGAGTAGTGCACCGCCACCGCGTTGGCCATGTAGCCGCCATAGCTGCCACCCTGCACCACCACGCGCGAGGCGTCGAGGTCAGGCTGCTGGGCGATCCAGTCCAGCAGCGCGCCAATGTCCTTGACCGAGTCCTCGCGCAGGCGGCCGTTGTCGAGCTGGTGGAAGGTCTTGCCAAACCCCGTGGAGCCGCGCACGTTGGGCTCGATGAAGGCGATGCCGAGCTCGTTGACGATGTAGTTGTAGCGGCCGTTGAAGCCCACGCGCGCCTGCGCCTCGGGCCCGCCGTGGATCTCGATCAGCACCGGGCGCTTGCCGGTGAACTTTGCCGGCGGGCGCTGGATCAGGCCCGTGATGGTGCGGCCATCAAAGCTCTTCCAGGCGATGGGCTCGATGGGCGTGAACGCGCGGGTGTCGATGCCGGCGGTGTCGGCCGCCACCCACAGCGCGCCAGCCGTGGGTTGAGGTGTAGTGGAGGCATCCAGGTCCAGCACCCGGATCTCGGAGGGTGCAGAAGGCGACACCGAGGTATAGACCAGGCGACGCCCGTCGTCGGACAGGCGGACCGACGAGACATTGGTGCCGCGGGGCAGTGCCAGCGGTAAAGGCTTCAAGGTCGGCAGGTCGTACAGCCTGGCCACGCCCACGCCGGCCTCGTTGGTGACGAACACGGCGCGGCGCAGATCCTTCGAGACGGCGGCGCTGCCCACATCCCAGGGCACATCGGCGGTGATGGGGTCGAAGCGGTGGGCCGCGGCGTCGTAGCGAAACGCCTGGCGGAACTCGCCGAAGCGGTCGGTCACGACGAGGAAACCTTGGCCGTCCGGCAGCAGGGTGCTGGCGAAATGGACCGCGCGCGGCTCGCCATCGCGCGGCAGCAAGCGGCTGCGCTGACCGGTCGTCAGATCCACCCGCCAGACCTCGGACTGGCTGGCCGAGATGTAACGGTTGACCAGCACCCAGCGGTCGTCGGGCGACACGTCGGCCGCCCACCAACCTGTGCCGGGCAAGTCCACACGCCCCAGGACGCGGCCGGTCTTCACCTCCACCAGCGACAGCGCGTTGGAGGCACCACCGGCCCCCGCCGCCGCGGCGTCCACCTTGGCACAGGTGATGGTGACGGCGTTACCGGCACGGTTGAAGGTGCCGGCATCACAGCGCTGGCCGGGCTCGGTCAGCGCGGTCTCCTGAGCCGTTGTCAGGTTGCGGCGAAACACCTGCGTGGCCTCGTTGCCACCGCGGTCGCGTTCAAACACGATGAAGTTCGGGTCGGCCGGCAGGAAGTTGCCACTGCGCGTGGGCTCCTCTGCCGTGGTGACCTGCTTCAGCGCCTGTCCAGGTGCATCGCTCAAGTGCAGCTGGGCGCGCTCCGCGCCCTTGGGGCCGGCACGCCACGCCGCCAGCAGTCGGCGGCCATCAGGGGTGATGTCCGCGAGGGACGCGCCGCGGAACTCGGTGTACGGGCCCACCCGGGCAGGCAACGACGCCGGCACCGCAGGCACCCCCGTCATGGTCAGCGCCGAGGGTGGCGTCATCACCGCGCCAGCTTGAGGCGAAGGCGAGGAGGTGGAACAGGCGGCGAGCACCGCCACGGCTGCCGCGGCCAGCAACGCCCGACACATCCGACGGTCATGAACACCGACTTGGTTCGTCATCATTCCTCCCTCGCCCCCAGTTTCTCCAGCAAGCCGTTCAGCTCTTCCAGCGAACCGAAGGCGATGGCGATCTCGCCCTGCTCACCGCGCTTGGTCTTGCGGTGCACACGGATCTCCACGGCGGCGGCCAGCGCGTCGGCGAGCTTCTCCTCCAGCCGCACCAGGTCGCGCGGCTTGTCCTGCTTCACTCGCAGCAGCGGCGCCTGCCGGCCGTTGTTCAGCGCCTTGGCCACGAGCTTCTCAGCTTCGCGCACCGTCAACTTGCGCGCCACCACTTGGTTAGCGGAAAGAATCTGCTGCGCGGCATCCAGCGACAGCAGCGCGCGGGCATGGCCCATTTCCAGGTCGCCGGCCATCAGCATCTTCTGCACCGGCTCGGTGAGTTGCAGCAGGCGCAGCAGGTTGCTGGCCGCGCTGCGCGAGCGGCCCACGGCCTGCGCTGCCTGCTCGTGCGTGAACTTGAACTCGCCGACCAGGCGCTGCAGCCCTTGCGCCTCTTCCAGCGGGTTGAGGTCTTCGCGCTGCATGTTCTCGATCAGCGCCATCACGGCAGCGGACTCGTCGGACACGTCACGCACGAGCACCGGCACCTCGTCCAGCCCGGCGAGCCTGGCAGCGCGGAATCGCCGCTCGCCGGCGATGATCTCGTAGCGCGCCGCCCCGCCTTCACCGGCCACGGGCCGCACCAGCACCGGCTGCATCACGCCCTGGCTCTTGATGCTCTCGGCCAGCTCGTACAGCGAGCCCTCGTCCATGCGTGTGCGCGGCTGGTACTTGCCCGGCTGCAGCTGGCTGAGCTTGAGGGTGGAGGGCGCGCCGGCCGGCGCATCCGGCGCCAGTGGCTCCTTGGCCTGGGGGCCGAGAAGAGCTTCCAGGCCGAGGCCCAGACCCTTGGGTTTCTTGGTGACCATGGAGGCGGATTGTGGCGCTCAACTCCGCGCCGGCCCGGCGGGGTTGGCCCGGCGGCGGCGCTCGTTGAAGGGGAACAACACCTGCCGCTCCAGGTACAGGCGCAGGCGAACACGGCGTGGGTCCATGCGCTCTGGGGCCTCCACCAGGTGGTGAATGACCGCGTCCACGCGCAACCACAGGCGCTTCCCGTCGCGCCACCAGGCGGTGGTGGCCACACGCGCGAGGAAGACTCCGTCAGTCTCCCAGTTGCCCAGCACGCGGCGCAGGCCCTCGGCTTCGATCCAGACGGTATCGCCGTCCTCCCGGACGTCCAGGGGAACATCACCAAAGGTGTAGTGGCGCCCTTGCCGATCCCGCCAAAACCAGTAGCGGCCCCAGTAGATCGCGAGGTCCAGCAGGCGGACCCCCAATTGGGGCGTGAGGTAGGCGATCACCCCGATCAGGACCATGACGGCGCCCACCAGCTTCAGGCCCCACCCGTAGACGTCGAGCACCCACAGCACACCCATCACCAGCAGACCGATGACGACCGCCCGCGCCAGCCGCCCCAGAAAAAACCGCCAGATCATCGCGTATCCTCCCCAGGAGACGGGCATCTATCCTAGAGCCTGGGACAACAGTTTGGAGCAGCCGACATGACGGCCAAGGTTTTCGTCGACGGTCAGGAAGGCA